>NZ_JBFAOO010000261.1:0-8495 GCF_040675265.1 Microbispora sp. NPDC049633 | reverse complement strand
CCGCCCCGCGGGCCCCCCCCGGGCCCCCCCTCGAACCCCCGCCCGCCGCCGGGCCGGCCCCCCCGGCCCCGGGGCTGGACGCGGGCGCCGACGACTACCTGGTCAAGCCGTTCCACTTCGCCGAGCTGGTGGCCCGGCTGCGGGCGCTGGGCCGGCGCGGCGACCAGCACGGTTCACTGCTGCGGGTGGGCGATCTCGAACTCGACCCGGTCACTCACCGGGCCCGGCGGGCGGGCGCCGAGCTGGAGCTGACGTCGCGCGAGTTCGCCCTGCTCCGCTACTTCATGCACCACCCCGGCCGGGTGCTGTCGGCCGAGGACCTGCTGGAGCACGTGTGGGACGCCAACGCCAACCCCTTCACCACCTCGGTGCGGGTGATCCTCAGCCGGCTGCGCAGGAAGCTCGGCGACCCGCCCGTCATCACCACCGTCACCGCCGCCGGTTACCGGCTGGAGGGACCGTGACGCGGCCCTGGCGCTCGCTGCGCGTCCGGCTGGCCGTGCTCGCCTTCCTGGGGTTCTACGTCCCGCCGCTGCTGCTGTTCGGCGTGGTCCTGGTGACCGACACGGAGACGACCGTGCAGGCGCTCAACGGGGTCGAGCACGTGCGCGGCGCCTCGGCGCATCGCTCCCCGTGGGTCTCCTGGACCCTCCTCGCGCTCGCCCCGGCCGCCGCCGCGGCGGCCTGGTGGTGGGCGGGACGGGCCGTCGCCCCGATCAACCGGGTCCGCGCGGTGGCCGGGGACATCGGCGGCACCGATCTGGGCCGCCGGATCGGGCTCGACCACGGGCCGCTGGAGGTGGTGGCGCTGGCCGCCGAGTTCGACGCGATGCTGGACCGGCTCGCGGCGGCGGCGGCCACCCAGCGGCGGCTGCTGGAGGAGACGAGTCACGAGCTGCGCGGCCCGCTGTCGGTGCTGATGACCAACGCGGAGGTCCTGCTCGCCCACCCCCAGCCCACGTTGGAGATCTACCGCGATGGGCTGCGCCGTTCACGCGGCGTCGCCCGGCGGTTGCAGGCCACCGTCGACGACCTGCTGACCGAGGCTCGCGGGCGCGCTCGTACGCTCGACCACCGGCCGGTGGACCTCATGAGGGTGGCGCGTGAGGTGCTCCGGCACGCCGAGGTGCTGGCGGCGGACAAGAGCATGACGCTGTCTCTGGAGGGCCCGCCGGAGGCCGTGTGCGCGGTCGACGAGGTCACGGTGACCCGCGCCGTCGCCAACCTCGTCGACAACGCCGTCCGCTACGGCCCGGAGGGGACGCCCGTGACCGTGGAGATCGCCGTCACGCGCGACCTGGCCGTGGTCACCGTCGCCGACCGGGGGGCGGGCATCCCGGAAGAGCAACGGGAGCGCGTGTTCGAGCGGTTCTGGCGCGGGCACCGCGATGTGCCCGGTACCGGCCTCGGCCTGCCCATCGCCCGGCAGATCGCCCGGGCCCACGGCGGCGACCTCACCGTCACGTCCGGGACTTCCGGCGCCCCGGGCTGCGTCTTCCGTCTCACGCTGCGCCGCCCGCGCGGGCCGGGCGCCGGGCTCGCGGGCGCCGGGCTCACGGCCGGGGGAGGAAGGCGAGTAGGGCCTCGGTGAGGGCCTCAGGGGCTTCCTCCATCATGTGATGGCCCGTCTCGAGGGCGTGACCGGACAGGTCGGCGGCCCACGGCCGCCACACGCCGAGCACGTCGTGGTCGTACAGCTCCGCGAGGTCGTCCTTGGCGCCCCACAGGACCAGCAGAGGGCTCGTGATGCGCCGCCCGGCGGCCCGGTCGGCGTCGTCGGCGGCCCGGTCCACGCCCAGCCCGGCTCGGTAGTCCTCGCACATCGCGTGCCGCACCCGGGGATCGGCTATCGCCGCCGCCACGTCCGCGTGGTTCTCCCGGCCCATCCGGGCCGGATCGAGCGTGTACCAGGCCTCCAGGTCGGCGGCGATCAGCCGCTCGGGCAGCGGCGCGGGCTGGCCCATGAAGAACCAGTGATACCAAGCCTGGGCGAATCGGGCGTCACACCGGGCCAGCGCCTCACCGATCGGTACGTCGCCGAGGATGACGACGTGGTCCACGCGGTGCGGATGGTCCAGCGCGAGGCGCTGGACGACGTAGCCGCCGCGGTCGTGGCCCACGGCGTGGAACCGCTCGTGGCCGAGCTCCCGCATCAGCGCGACCAGGTCGCCGGCCATGGCGCGCTTGCCCGCCTGGGAGTGGTCGGGCTCGTCGGGAGGCGCCGTGGACCGGCCATAGCCCCGCAGGTCGGGGCAGACGACGGTGAATCCGGCGGACGCGAGAGCGGGCGCGACCAGGTGCCAGGTGGTGTGGGTCCTCGGATGGCCGTGGACCAGCAGCAGCGCGGGTCCCCGGCCTCCGTGCCGCACCCGGAGGCGCACGTCCCCGACCTCGACGTAGCTGAGTTCGAATCCGGCGAACATGGCAGGTGCCCCTGCCCGTGACGCCCCGGGGAAATCGCACGGCGACGTCACAGGCGCCGGGTGCGGCTCCTCAAGGCCGGGGGACCACCTCGCGCCGCGGGTTCTCCAGCCACCGCGCCACGTCCAGCGGCCGCCGGTGGTGTTCGACCGGCTCCACCGGGTCGTCAGGGGGTGAGCCAGCGGAGGGGGTTGTCGTGCGTGATCAGGCGCAGGGTGCCGTCGTCCACGCCGGCCTCCCGCAGGGCCGGGAGGACCGACGAGAACAGCCGCCCGTAGCCCTGCCCGCCGTAGCCGGACAGGTGCTCCCGTAGGCGTACGCCGCTGCTCAGCAGGACGCGCTCGGCGTGCCCGGCGTCGAGGAGGGTGAGGACGTCCTCGGAGTCGTCCACGCTCACGTACGCGCCGGTCTCGGCGATCTTGCGCTGGGCCAGCGGGTCGCCGGTGCGGGCCGCGAGACGCCGGGCGGGAACGTTCTGCGAGAGCAGCAGTTCCAGCAGTTCCAGACCGCCCGTCGCGACCGGGAGGTCGGTGCGCAGCGAGGCACGGGCGGCGGCCGTGACGGCCCGCTCCTCGGCGGGGGTGGGCGCCTCGTCCCACGAGGCGGTGACGATGACCCCCGGCCGCGCGCCCGTCCCGTCCAGCCCGGCGCCGATCTCGTGCAGCAGATCGGCGGTCAGGTCCTCCACGCCGTACCGCGTGATGGCCTCGCCCGCGAACGGCTGCGCGGCGAAGCCGGTGGCGGCCACGATCGGCACCCGCGAGGCCATCGAGATCCGGGCGAGCGCGGCGGGGTCGCGCGCCATGCCGATGCAGCTGTGCTCCACCACGAGGCCCAGCGCCTGCTCCCTGCCGAGGTGCTTGACCTCGGTCAGCACGTACCGCTCCTCGTCCAGCCACCGGTGGGGATCGGAGTCCACGCCGATCCCCCAGCGGGTGTCGGTGCGCAGATGCTCGTACGGGAGCACCGGCCCGTCGATCTCGGAGACGGGGACGGCGCCCGTGACGGTCTGGATTCGAGGGAAATATGCGCCGGACATGAACGGACATTAACCGATTTTTTGTCTAAACCGCTCCTGAATCACGCGATTCTTTACCTTGAGGGCATGGGCGGGGTCAGCTCATCGTCTTGCCGCCGTTGACGGCGAGCCGCTGACCGGTGACGAAGCGGGCGCCGGGGGAGGCGAGGAACGCGACCGTCTCGGCGATGTCCAGCGGCGCGCCCATGTGCCCCAGCGGGACGTCGCGCAGGTAGTCGGTGTAGTCCTCCGGGGGGACGTCCGCGTGGCGCTCCACCGGGATCCAGCCCGGCTCGACGGTGTTCACGGTGATCCCGTACGTCCCGAGCTCGCGGGCCCACGACCGGGTGAGTCCGTGCATCGCCGCCTTGGCCGAGACGTAGTGCCCGAACTCCGGGTTGCCGAGGTCGGCGACCTCGCTGCCCACGTTGACGATCCGCCCGGCCCCGGCCTCGCGCATGCCGGGCAGCACGGCCTGCAGGATCAGCAGCGGAGCCTTGACGAAGAAGCGGAGCTGGCCGAGGTGGTCCTCCCAGGTCTGCTTCTCCACCGGCATCAGCGGCTGCGGGCCGGTGGCGTTGTTGACGACCACGTCCACGTGCCCGATCGCGGCCACGCCCTCCCGTACGGACTCCTCGTCGGTGACGTCGAACCGGGCCAGGCCGGCCGAGCCGCCGGCGGCGGTGATGCGGTCGACGACGGCGGAGGCCCCGGCCGTGTCGTTGGCGTAGTTGACGGCGACGTGCCAGCCGTCCTTGGCGAGCCGTTCGGCGATGACGGCGCCCAGACCTCGTGAGGCGCCGGTGACCAGTGCGGTACCCATGACAAGCGTGCCTATCACAGATCGCGTGGGGCAGGATGGGGCGCATGGATGAGATCGCCGCACTGGTGGACCGGGCCGAGATCGTGGACGTCGTCACGGCCGTCTTCGACACCGTGGACGCCAAGAACTGGCCGGTGTGCCGGGAGCTGTTCGACGACGAGGTGGACGCCGACTTCACCAGCCTCAACGGCGGGGAGCCCGCGCGGATCAGCGCCGAGGCCCTCGTGGACGGCTGGCGGACCGGCCTGCACGCCCGCAAGCAGAGCTTCCACACCGTGAGCAACTTCGCCGTGACCGTGGACGGCGCCGAGGCGCACGTCACCACCAAGGGCTACGCCTACAACCTGCTCGACGCCGCGCTGGGCGGCGGCATGTTCGAGGTGTGGGGTGTCTACCGGCTCCGGCTGCTACGCCAGGCCGAGGGGTGGAAGGTGACGGCCTTCGCGTTCGACGCCCGGCACACCCGCGGCGACGAGGCGGTGCGCACCCACACGCTGGAGGACTAAGCGGTGATCGCCGGGGCCTCGGTGTGCAGGCGCCGCAGGACCCGGCGGAACGCCCAGACCGACCCGAGGAAGGCCAGGCCGGTCACCACGGCGACGGCGGCGGTGCGGATGATCAGGTAGTCGCCGATCGACTCGTGCAGCAGCAGCCAGATGCTCATGGCCGAGTTGACCAGGAGGACGAACGCCCACAGCAGGGTGATCCGGGCGAAGAAGGTGCGGACGCGCTCGTGCCGCAGCACGAACGACGGCAGGTGGATGTAGTCGAGCGTGAGCCGCTGGACCAGCGGGCGGCGCATCCGCACCGACGCCAGGAGCACCATGCTGATGCAGATCGTGCCGAGCTCCGGCTGGATGAAGTAGAGGACGGGACTGCCGGTCCACAGTCCGATCACGGTGCGGAAGGTGATCGCGATCGTCGCCATGACCATCGTCCCCGGCACGGGCTGACGCCGGACGAGCCGCCACAGGACGCCCAGGTAGACCCACGACACCGCGGCCATCAGCGCGCCGCGCAGACCGAGCACCGCGAGAGCCGCGTAGAAGACCACGAGAGGAGCCACCACGCCTTCGAGGAGCCGGGGCACCGCCTGCTTGATCAGCGCGGTGAGCCGTGGCAGTGCGAAAGGCGTGTGGTTCATGGCAACTCCAACGGGGCCGGCAGGGGGAGACCGACGCTGTAGTTGGGCAACGCGCCTACCCGGACATCGCGGGCGGAAACGCCCGAGGGAAGGCTCTTTGTCGGTGGCTCACGGTACCCGACGGCCGGCCCTGCGGGGCCCGAACGCGTGGGGCCGATCGCTGGCTCATAACGGTACGGCATGGCCGGCCCCGGCCGGCGGGTTCGCGGAAACCCCTGGTCAGCGCTTTACCGGTGGCCGCGGGGCGCTTTCCCCGGCACGCGGAGGGCGCGGGTTACTTTGACGGCATGGACTCAGGTTTCGGCTACTTCGCAACGGATGATGCGGTTCGTCCGGATGCCTTGGCCAGGCTCGTCGAGCAGCGCGGCCACACGGCCCTGCTGTTCACCGAGCACACGCACATCCCGGTGCCGCCCGGCGGTAAGCCGCCACAGGACGAATGGGGTGGCGACCTGCCCCGGCGCTACTGGCACAGCTACGACCCGTTCGTCGCCTCGATGGCCGCGGGCGCGGCGACGACCCGGCTGCGCGTGGGAACGGGCATCTGCCTGGTGCCCGAGCACGAGCCCATCGGCCTGGCGAAGACGGTCGCGAGCGTGGACAACCTGACCGGCGGGCGGTTCGAGTTCGGCGTCGGCGCCGGATGGAACCGCGAGGAGCTGCGCCACCACGGCGTCGATCCCGCCCGCCGCTTCGCCGTCATGCGCGAGCGCGTCCGGGCGATGCAGGAGATCTGGACCCGTGACGAGGCGGAGTTCCATGGCGACTTCGTGTCCTTCGACCCGATCTGGTCATGGCCCAAACCGGCGCAGAAGCCGTACCCGCCGATCCTGGTGGGCGGTGCCGGGCCGCGCGTCTTCGACCGCGTGGTCGCCTACGGGGACGCGTGGCTGCCCAACTACGGCGAGGGGATCCTCGAACGCGTTCCCGAGCTGTTCCGGCGGGCCGAGGAGGCGGGCAGGCAGGTCGAGGTCCTGATGCTGTCCGCGCCGGCCGACCCGGGCGCGCTGGAGCAGTGCGAGAAGGCAGGCGTGTCCCGGGTCATGGCCTGGCTGCCGTCGGCCGGATACGACCGCGTCCAGCGGGCGATGGACGCCTTCGAGGGCGCCCTCGCCGACCTGCACGGGGAGTAGAGGCCGATCAGTTCAGCGTCGCGGTGGCCAGCTTGGCGCCGAAACCGAGGAAGAGAGCGCCGACCCCCGAGGTGAGCCCGGCGGACAGCTTGCGGCGCCGCCGGAAGTGGCTCGCGAGGAACGTGCCGCCGAAGATGAGCGTGCTCAGGTAGGCCACGCTGAAGACCTGCACGATCAGCGCGAGGATCAGGAACGACAGCGCCGGCGCGCCGTACGACGGGTCCACGAACTGCACGAAGAACGCCACGAAGAACAGGATCGCCTTGGGGTTGAGCAGGCTGATCGTGAACGCCTTCCGGAAGGGGTCGGCCGCCGCCGGGACCGCCGCCTCCACGGCCTCCGTCGCCTCGGACGCCTCGGTGACCTGGCCCGCGGCCCCCGCCCGGGAGGCCCGAAGGGAGCGCCAGGCGCCGCGCAGCATGCCGAAGCCGATCCACGCCAGATAGACCGCGCCCGAGTACTTCACGATCGAGAACAGCACGGGCGTCGACTTCAGCAGCGACGCGACCCCGGCGGCCGACAGGATCATGAGGACCGAGTCGCCGGCGAAGACCCCGGCCGCCGCGCGGTACCCCTGCCGCACGCCGCGCTGGGCGGCGGTGGACAGTACGAACAGCGAGTTCGGCCCCGGGAGCAGGATGATCAGAAACGAGCCGACGACGTACGTCCAGATGTTGGTGATTCCGAAGAACAACCCTGCCTCCGTAAAACGCGATAAGTCAGGGTATAGCTCTTCACGTTCTGTGGTCACGGCAGGGTACAGGACCGGAAATTCCTATTGACCCTATGGGTAATAAGGGACAATCCTTGAGTCCATGACGCTGTGGAAGCCCGATCCGACCTTCTACCCCTCGCCCCGCGACGCCGCCGAGGCGCCGCCGGAGAAGCTGGCCTACGTGGCCGCCTTCGACCGGTCGGCCCAGCGGCCCGACGCGCTCGCGGTCCTCGACACCGATCCCGCGTCCCCGGCGTACGGGACCGTGGTCGGCTGGACCGACCTGCCGCACACGGGGGACGAGCTGCACCACTTCGGCTGGAACGCCTGCAGCAGCGCACTGTGCCCCTACGCGCCGCACCCGCACGTCGAACGGCGCTACCTGATCGTGCCCGGCCTGCGGTCGTCGCGGATCTACGTGTACGACACCAAGGACCGGGTCGGCCCGGAGCTCGTGAAGGTCATCGAGCCCGAGGAGCTGGGCAAGCGGGCCGGCTACTCCCGCCCGCACACCGTCCACTGCGGCCCCGAGGGCCTGTACGTCAGCGCGCTCGGCGGGTACGGCGACGACGGGCCCGGCGGCATCGCCATCCTCGACCACAACTCCTTCGAGGTCCTGGGCCGGTGGGAGGTCGACCGCGGCCCGCAGTACCTCGCGTACGACTTCTGGTGGCACATCAACCACGACGTCCTGGTCACCTCCGAGTGGGGCACGCCGTCCATGGTCGAGGACGGGGTGGTCGGCGAGCTGCTGCTCGGCCGCAAGTACGGCCACAAGATCCACTTTTGGGACCTGCGCAAGCGCAGGCACGTCCAGGAGGTGGACCTCGGCGACCAGCACCAGATGACGCTGGAGCTGCGCCCCGCCCACGACCCGACCAAGACGTACGGCTTCGTGGGCGTCGTGACCAGCGTCGAGGACCTGTCGGCATCCGTGTGGGTGTGGCACAAGGACGGCTCCCGCTGGGCGGCGGAGAAGGTGATCACCATCCCGGCCGAGCCGGCCTCGCCGGACGACCTGCCCGACGTGCTCAAGCCGTTCGGCGCGGTGCCGCCGCTGGTCACCGACATCGACCTGTCGGTCGACGACCAGCGCCTGTACGTGTCGTGCTGGGGCACCGGCGAGCTCAAGCAGTACGACGTGTCCGACCCGTTCAAGCCGGTCGAGCTCGGCTCGGTCCGCCTCGGCGGCATCGTGCGGCGCGAGGCGCACCCGGCGGCGCCGGACGAGCGGCTCGCCG
>NZ_JBFAOO010000260.1:0-8592 GCF_040675265.1 Microbispora sp. NPDC049633 | reverse complement strand
CTCGCGGGCCTGTCGGCCGCCGGGCTCGCCCTCGCCGCCTGCGGTGTGCAGGGCAAGGGCACGGCCAAGCCGACCTCCTCCGCCCAGGCCCAGTCCGAGGTGGAGAAGTTCTGGTCGGGCAAGACGAAGAACGGCCACGTCGACTTCGCCAGCTGGCCGCTCTACATGGACCCCAAGCAGCCCGAGCTCAAGCAGTTCACCCAGCAGACCGGCATCACGGTGAGCTACAAAGAGGTCATCCTCGAGATGCCGAGCTGGTTCGCCAAGATCCAGCCGCAGCTCGCCGCCGGGCAGTCGATCGACTACGACCTCATGATCGTCACCAACGGCCTGCACTTCGAGCAGCTCGTCCAGCTCGGCTACCTGGCGCCGCTCGACCACTCCAAGCTGCCGAACTTCGCGGCCAACGCGGCGGAGCAGTACAAGAACGAGTCGTACGACCCGGGCAACGTCTACAGCATCCCGTGGGCCTCCGGCATGACCGGCATCGCGTACAACCCGAAGTACATCGACACCCCGCCGACCAGCATCGCCGAGCTGTGGAACCCGAAGTACAAGGGCAAGGTCGGCATGATGTCCGACTCCCAGGAGATCGCCAACTTCGGCCTGTTCGCGGTCGGCGCCGACCCCGACAAGTCCACCCAGGCGGACTGGGAGAAGGCCGCGGCCAAGCTCCAGGAGCAGCGCGACGGCGGCATCGTCCGCAAGTACTACGACCAGGCGTACATGGACCCGCTGGCCAAGGGTGACATCTGGCTCACCATGGCGTGGTCCGGCGACGTCTTCCAGAAGAACGTCTCCGACGGCACGGACCTCAAGTTCGTGGTGCCGCAGGAGGGCGGGACGATCTGGACCGACAACATGACGATCCCGAAGACCGCGACGAACCCGGTCGACGCGATCATGCTGATGGACTTCTTCTACGACGTGAACGTCGCGGCGCAACTCGCCGAGTACATCAACTACGTGACGCCGGTCCCGGCCGCCAAGGACGTCATCGCCGCCGACGCGGCCAAGGCGTCCGGGAGCAGGAAGAAGCTCCTGGAGGAGGTCGCGAGCAGCCCGCTGGTGTTCCCGAGCACGGAGGACACCGCCAGGCTGCGCAACTACGTGAACTTCAAGACGCCGCAGGAGCAGAAGAAGTTCGAGTCCATCTTCCAGGCGATCACGACGTCATGAGCAGGCTCAAGGCTGCGCTGACGCCGTACCTGCTGCTCTTCCCGGGCACGCTCTGGCTGGCGATCTTCTTCGTCATCCCGACGGTCGTCATGCTGTCGCTGTCGCTGCAGTCGGGCGACGTCGTGAACGGCTACGCGTTCACGTTCAACTGGCACAGCTACGTCGACGGGATCAGCACCTACCACGACCAGATCATCCGGTCCGTGGTGTACGGCGTGATCTCGACGGTGATCCAGATCGTCATCGGCTTCCCGGTGGCGTACTGGATCGCCTTCAAGGGCGGCAACCGCAAGTCGATCTACCTGTTCCTCCTGCTGCTGCCCTTCCTGGTGTCGTTCGTGCTGCGCACCATCTCCTGGCAGTTCTTCCTGTCCGACAACGGCATGCTGCTCGGGCCGCTGAAGTCGCTGGGCCTGGTGCCGCAGGACTTCCACATCCTGGCCACGAGCGCGGCGGTCATCGGCGGCCTGGCGTACAACTTCCTGCCGTTCATGATCCTGCCGATGTACGTGGCGCTGGAGCGGATCGACCCGCGCGTCCTGGAGGCCGCGCAGGACCTCTACGCGAGCAAGCTGCAGACCTTCCTGCGCGTCGTGCTGCCGCTGTCGCTGCCGGGAGTGTTCGCCGGTGTGCTGATGACGTTCGTGCCGGCCACCTCCGACTACGTCAACGCCTCCGTGCTCGGCGGCACCAGCAACACGATGATCGGCAATGTCATCCAGAACCAGTTCCTGGTCAACCAGGACTACCCGACCGCCTCGGCGCTGTCGTTCACGCTGATGGCCCTGCTGCTGGTGGGCATCTTCGCGTACGCCAAGGCGCTCGGCACCGAGGACGTGCTGGAGGTGGCGGCCCGATGAGGGGTGGCCTGCTGCGCGGCCGCGGCCTGCAGATCTACACGTGGCTGGTGATCGCGTGGCTCGTGCTGCCGATCGCCGTGATGATCCTGTTCGGCTTCAACGACACCAAGGGCCGGTACAACACGGCCTGGCAGGGCTTCACGCTCAAGTGGTACGGCAAGCTGTTCGAGATCGGCGACCTCACCCAGGCGCTGGTGAACTCGCTGGTCATCGCCGTGCTGACGATGCTGATCGCCGGGGTGCTCGGGTCGCTGATCGGGCTGGCGCTCGGCCGCTACCGTTTCCGCGGCTCCGGGGCGATGAACCTGGTGATGTTCGCGGCGATCTCCTGCGCCGAGATCGTGATGGGCGCGTCGCTGCTGTCGCTGTTCGTCACGCTCGCCGTGCCGCTCGGCTTCTGGACGATCGTGATCTCGCACGTCATGTTCTCGATCTCGTTCGTGGCCGTGACCGTGCGGGCCCGGGTGATGACGCTCGACGCCTCCCTGGAGGAGGCGGCGCGCGACCTCGGCGCGGGGCCGTGGACGACGTTCCGGCTGGTCACCCTGCCGATGATCTTCCCCGGTGTGCTGGCGGGCTCGATGCTGGCCTTCGCGCTGTCGATCGACGACTTCGTCATCACCAACTTCAACTCCGGCGGCACCATGACGTTCCCGCTGTGGATCTGGGGCGCCACGCGTGTCGGCCTCCCGCCGCAGGTGAACGTCATGGGAACGCTGATCTTCGCGGCCGGTGTGCTGATCGCCGTGGTCAACGCCCTCCTGGCACGCCGCCGCGCCAACGCGTGAGGAAGTGAGACCGTGGTCCCGTCGAAGGCGCTCGCCGACGCGGAGCGTAAGCCGTACTGGCTGGACCGGCCGATCGCGCCCGAGCCGCTGCCCCCGCTGACGGGAGACGTCACGGCGGACCTCGCGGTGGTCGGCGGCGGCTTCACCGGCCTGTGGACCGCCCTGATGGCCAAGGAGCGCGACCCCTCGCTCGACGTGGTCCTCCTGGAGGGCCGCGCGGTCGGGTGGGCCGCCTCCGGCCGCAACGGCGGGTTCTGCGCGGCGAGCCTGACCCACGGGCTCGGCAACGGCCAGGACCGCTGGCCCGCGGAGATCGCGACACTGGAGCGGCTCGGCCTGGAGAACCTCGACGAGATCGAGCGGACCCTCACCCGCTACGGCGTCGACTGCTCCTTCGAGCGCACCGGCGAGCTGCGGGTGGCCACCGAGGAGTGGCAGCTCGCCGGGCTCGACGAGGAGGTGAGCGGGGCCGCCTCGCTCGGCCTGCCGCTGGAGCGGCTCGATCGCGAGCAGGTGCGGGCCGAGGTGGACTCCCCGACGTACCTCGGCGGCGTGTGGGACCGGCAGGGCGTCGCCATGGTCGACCCGGCGCGGCTGGCGTGGGGGCTGCGCGACGTCTGCGTGCGGCTCGGCGTGCGCGTCTTCGAGCACACGCCGGTGCGCTCCCTGCACGACGACGGCGTGACGCTCGAACTCGCCACGCCGAAGGGCCGGGTCAGGGCCGGACGGGTGGCCCTCGGCACCGGCGCGTTCCCGCCGCTGCTGCGCCGGCTCAGGCACTTCCTCGTGCCGGTGTACGACTACGCGCTGATGACCGAGCCGGTGCCCGACGACCTGCTGGCGGAGATCGGCTGGCGGAACCGCCAGGGCATCGGTGACTCGGCCAACCGGTTCCACTACTACCGCCTGACCGACGACAACCGGATCCTGTGGGGCGGCTACGACGCCGTCTATCACAACGGCGGCCTGGTCAGGCCGGAGTACGACCAGCGCGACGCCACCTTCGAGAAGCTCGCCATGCACTTCTTCGAGACGTTCCCACAGCTGCACGGCCTGCGCTTCACCCACAGGTGGGGCGGGGTCATCGACACCTGCAGCCGGTTCAGCGCCTTCTTCGGCACCGCGTACGGCTCGCGCCTCGCCTATGCCGCCGGATACACCGGCCTCGGCGTGGGCGCGACCCGGTTCGGCGCCAACGTCATGCTCGACCTGCTGCAGGGCCGGGTGACCGAGCGTACGGACCTGCGCATGGTGCGGGAGAAGCCGATGCCCTTCCCGCCCGAGCCGGTGCGGTCCGGCGTCATCCAGCTCACCCGCTGGGCCATCGCCCGGGCCGACGAGCACGAGGGCCGGCGCAACGCCTGGCTGCGCACCCTCGACGCCCTCGGCGTCGGCTTCGACTCCTGAGAATGTGCGGGCCGCGGTTCCCCTCCGCCATGCGGACCGGAGGGAAACCGCGGCCTGCCGTACGGACGGCCGGTCTGTTCAGATGCCGGTGACTCTGAGGACGACGCGGTAGTCGTAGTACGTCTTGTCGGTGCCGCTGATCGACTGCGAGGGGAGGTTCGCCGCCTGGCCGACCTGCAGGGTGTTGCAGTCGGACCAGTCCGCGGTGGCGCTGCCCAGGTGGGTGCCGGAACCGACGGCCGGAGGCGTGACCTCACGCAGCTGGAAGGACGCGGAGTGGGACGGGTCCACGATCGTGGTCGGGTCTTCGAAGTCCGACCCGTAGTCGGTGTCGCCCGCCGTCATCGTCGAGTAGTTGGAGTTGACGCGCGGGAAGAGGTTGCCGTCCACGCGGAAGCGGAGTTCGTCCCGTCCGTCTTTCTCGTCGACGTTGCCGGCGTAGATGGAGTAGAGCTCCACGGTGCAGGCGGTCGCGGCGGTGACGGCGTGGGCCGGGCTGGACACCCCGGCGGGGACGAGGAGGCCGGCGGCCAGGCCGAGGCCGGTGACGAGTGTGCGAATACGCATGAGGATTCCCTCGGTTCTCGATGTGCTCGCGGCCTTCGCGAGCGGCATCAACGTAGGAAGGGCACCGTCAGCCGATCGCTAGCCGATCGTGAAAGGCCAGGTCGCCGCGGCTTCGGGCGGTCGGCGCGCTGCGGCGACAACGTCGGGATCGGCGGTGTTCGGGCACAGCCGGCGCCGAAGACCACCGGCCGCTGAGGCGTCCGATAACCGCCAGGGTGGTGCTTCGCCTGTCTGTGATGCTGGAGGCATGAGTACGGCGAACGTGACCGGGAAGCAGACCGACGGCTCGCCTGGCGGGGACGAGCGGCAGGACGCCTGGGCGGTGATGGAGAAGTTCTACCGGGCCGAGGCCGCGTACGTGGCCGCGGGTGGGTTCGGCAAGGCCGGCTATGACGAGGTCGCCGCGTACCTGGACCCCGAGGTCGTCTTGTACCAGGCTCCCGGCCTGCCCTTCACGGGGACGGGGACGTGGCGAGGACGTGACGGGCTGCAGCGGTTCCTGGCCGCTTTCACCGAGCTCTGGACCTCCATGGAGTTCCTGGAGCAGGAACACTGGGGCGACAGGGACACGGTGGTGGTACGGAGCCGGGTACGGTTCCGCGCGCGTGCGACGGGTCAGGTCGTCGACACGCTGATCATGCAACTGATCCGGGTACGGGACGGGCGCATGCTCGAGTGCCGGCCGTTCTACTGGGATCCCGCAGCCATCGCGGCCGCGACCTCGCACCCTAAGAGCCCCGGAGCGGGCGGTTCCCGTCCGACGTGACGGGAGCCGCCGCGCGCGTGCCATGCCGCTTCAGGGCGCTCGCTCACGCCTTGCTCCGGGCGACCGCGCTCCAGCCGTGTTCCAGGAGGTCGAAGGCGCGGGTGATGGCCTCTTGGGGGTTGTCGTGGGCGTAGGCCGCACGAGGGGCTTCGAGGGCGAAGTGGGCCAGGGCGGCGCAGACGGGGTCGTCCCCGGCGAGGCCGCTCTCCTCGGCGATGGCCTTCGCGAGTGCGGCGGTGTGGCGCAGCCACATCTTCTGGGCATAGTCGCGCAGCGCGGGGGTGCCGGCCACGAGGTCGGCGAAGGCGGTGAAGCCGGCGTCACCGTCGGCGGTGGCCAGCCGGGTGGTCAGGGCGTGTTCGCGCAGCGCGGCGGGGATGGACCGGCCCTCGGGCCGCCCGCGGACGGCGGCGAGCAGGCGGGTCTCCTGGTCGGAGTCCTCGTCGAAGACGAGGGCTTCCTTGACCGGGAAGTGCTTGAACAGCGTGGTGGTGGACACGTCGGCGGCGTCCGCGATCTCGCGAATGCCGACCTCGTCGTATCCGCGCTCCAGGAACAGACGCAGCGCGGCGTCGGCGATGGCCTGGCGGGTGGCGGCCTTCTTGCGCTCGCGGCGCCCGACCGGCGCGGGAGCGGGACCTGGCGCGGTGCCGGTCGTGCTGTTGGACATACCGGCACCCTACTCCTGGGTTGACCAGATGCAAAAGTTGTACCGTTGCACTTATTGAGCGAGTGTGTTTTCCTTGGGCGGCGGCTCTGAGGCATCGCCCGGCCGCCCCTGTCCTCGGCGAGACCCCGCCATCCCCCTGACCCAGGACCCCTTCGGCGCGGCAGTCACGGCACTGCGCGCCGTACGGACGGAGCATCCCCATGAACATCACTCCGGCACCCCGGATCGCCATCGTCGGAGCCGGCCCCGGCGGCCTGATCTGCGCTCGCATCCTCCAGCGGCACGGCATCGCCGCCGTCGTCTACGAGCGTGACGCCGGCCCCGCCGCCCGCGACCAGGGCGGCACCCTCGACCTGCACGCCGACAACGGTCAGATCGCGCTACGCGAAGCCGCCCTGCTCGAGGAGTTCTTCGAACTGGCCCGGCCCGAGGGCCAGGAGATGCGTCAGATGGATCCGACCGGCACGATCCTCTTCCATCACGTCCCGGAGCAGGGCGAGCGGTTCAAACCGGAGATCGACCGCGGCCGGCTGCGCGACCTGCTGCTCGACTCGCTCCAGCCCGGCACCGTACGCTGGGGCCACGCCCTGCAGGCCGTCGGCGGGCCCGCCGACGGCCCCCGGCAGCTGCACTTCACGGACGGCACCACCATCGAGGCCGACCTCGTCGTCGGCGCCGACGGCGCCTGGTCCAAGGTCCGCCGCGCGGTCTCCCGGGCCACCCCCCGCTACACCGGCGTGAGTTTCCTGGAAGCCTGGTTCCACGACGTCGAGACCCGGCACCCCGACATCGCCGAGCTCGTCGGCCAGGGCAGCGCCGCCGCGGCCGACGGCGACCGCGGCCTGTTCGCCCAGCGCAACAGCGGCGGCCACATCCGCGTCTACATCATCCAGCGAGTACCGGCCGACTGGATCACCGCCGGTGGTCTCACTCCTCGGGACGCCGACGGCATCCGCGCCCTCCTCCTGGAGCGCTACCGCGACTGGGCGCCCCGCCTGCGCCGGCTGATCACCGACAACGACGGCCCCTACGTCGACCGCCCGATCTTCGCCCTGCCCGTCCCGCACGCCTGGGAGCACGACCCCACGGTGACCCTGCTCGGCGACGCCGCCCACCTCATGCCCCCGCTCGGCGTCGGCGTCAACCTCGCCATGCTGGACGCGTGCGAACTCGCCCTCGCCCTCGCCTGCCACGACACCGTCGGCGAAGCCGTCCACGCCTACGAGACGACCATGCTTCCCCGCTCCACGGAGATGGCCCGGCTCCTCGACGGCGCCGCCGACGGGCTGCTGTCCACCGAGCTACCCGACTTCGCCGACGCCGACGGCCGCTGACCGGCGAACATGCGGCCGGGGCGATCCGGCCGTTCCGGAAGACGCCGCCGTTCACATCAGGTTCGCGCGGCGGTCCGTACGTTTCCGGCATGCGAAGATTGTCTGCGCGATTCACTATGGGCCTGTCGGCGGGACTGACCGTCGCCGCCCTGCTCACGACGGCGTGCGGCGCCGGGCCCGGCCGGGCGGCGCGTACGCCCGGGGCGCCCGCGTGTGACCCCGCACTCGACCGCGCGTTCGGGGCATGGGCTGCCGCCGGCTTCAGCGGGTCGGTCGCGATACTCAGGGACGGCGTCTTCGAGTGCCGCGCCGCGTACGGCATGGCCGACACCGGCGCCCGCCGGCCGAACACGCCCGGCACGGTGTTCAGCATCGGCTCGGTGACGAAGACGGTCACCGCGGCCGCGATCCTCCGGCTCGCCGACGAGGGAAGGCTGTCGCTCGACGACCGGGTTGGCGCGATCCTGCCGCGGCTGCGAGGTCTGGTGGCCGATGCGACGGTCAGGCAGCTTCTGCTGCACACCAGCGGGCTCAACGGCACTCACGGCGGCGACTACGAGCCGCTGTCGCCGGGTGCGGCGCTGGCGGCGATCGGCAGGCTGAAACTCGCCTTCCCGCCGGGTGCCGGGTACGCCTACTCCAACGCCGGATACACCCTGCTGGGCCTCGTCGTCGAACGTCTGGCGGGGAGCGGATACCGGGACTACGTGAGCTCCACCGTCCTGCGGCTTCCCGGCGGGCGTGTGGCGGGCGGGTTCTGGGACGGGCACCCGGCCGCGCCGGGCCCGAGAGCGGTCGGCTACCTCGACGACGGGGAGCCGGGACACCAGGGCGGTTTCGCCGGGCCGTACTGGGGTGTGGAGGGCAACGGCGGGCTGGCGATGACCATGCCCGACCTAGCGGAGTGGACGCATGCGCTGTTCACCGGCCGGGTGGTCACGCCCGCGTCGGCCGAACTCGCGGCCCGCCCGGGGTGGCCGCTGGGCGACGGCAGGTCGGAGACGCCCGGCTGGGTCGCCTT
>NZ_JBFAOO010000259.1:0-8702 GCF_040675265.1 Microbispora sp. NPDC049633 | reverse complement strand
CCGTCAGCCCGGGCGCGGCCGCGGCGGTGCCACCCGCTCCGCCGGTCGCGGGAAATCCCCGGGGGTCGGTCAGCGAGCCGAGGACCGCCGTCGGGGCCGCCGTGCCCGTGAGCGTCTCACGCAGCATCCGCACCCTGTCGAGGAGCACCGGCCCGGTCTCGGGCCGCGCGGCGGGGTCCTTGGCCAGCATGGCCATGACGAGAGCCGCCACCGGCGCGGGCACGGTCCCGGGCAGCGGCGGGGGCGTGTCGTTGAGGTGCCGCAGTGCCAGCGCCACCGGGGTCTCCGCCGTGAACGGCGGGCGGCCGGTGAGGCACTCGTAGGCCACCACCCCGAGCGAGTAGACGTCGCTCGCCGGGGTCAGGGCCGTGCCGGACGCCTGCTCCGGGCTCACGTACTGGGCGGTGCCGAGGATCAGGCCGGTCGCGGTCAGCGGCGCCGCCTCCAGCGCGCGGGCGATGCCGAAGTCGGTGATCTTGACCTGTCCGTCCTCGGTGACGAGCAGGTTGCCGGGCTTGACGTCCCGGTGGATCACCCCGGCCCGGTGCGCGGCGTACAGGCCACGGGCGGCCTGCTGGACGACGTCGAGCGTGACCTCCGGCCCGAGCGCGCCGTTGCGGGCGAGGATGGCCGACAGCGGCTCGCCCCGCACCAGCTCCATCACGAGGTAGGCGAGGCCGTCGGTCTCGCCGTAGTCGAAGACCTGGGCGATGCCGGGGTCGGTCAGGGCGGCGGTGATCCTGGCCTCGGAGCGGAACCGGTCACGGAAGGTGGCGTCGTCCGCGACGTGGCGGCCGAGCAGCTTGATCGCCACCTCCCGGCCGAGCAGTTCGTCGTCGGCCCGCCAGACCTCGCCCATGCCACCCGCGGCAATGGGGGAGGTCAGCCGGTATCGCCCGCCGAGCACCGTGTCGTTCATGCGTCCGTCACTGTCCCAGCACCGCCTGCATGACGTCGTGGGCGATCGGCGCGGCGACCGCGCCGCCGGTGGCGTCGTTGCCGGCGCTGCCCGACTCCACGAAGACCGCCACGGCGACCTTGGGGTTGTCGACCGGGGCGAAGGAGATGAACCACGCGTGCGACGGCTTGCCCGGCAGGGTCTCCGCCGTGCCCGTCTTGCCGGCCACGGTGATCCCGGGAAGCTTGGCCGCGCCGCCGGTGCCGCGCTCGACCACGTTGATCATCATCTTGGTCAGCTCGCCGGCGACCTCGGGGCTGACGGCCTCGTCCAGCTCGTCGGGGTCGGTCCCGTCGATCTCCGAGCCGTCCGCCATGATCTTGTTGACCAGGTACGGCTTCATGACCGTGCCCTGGTTGGCGATGCCGGCCGCGACCATCGCCATCTGCAGCGGGGTCATCTGGTTGCTCTGCTGGCCGATCGCGGTCTTGGCGAGGGCGGCCTTGCTCTCGTCCGGGCCGATGTCGCTGGGCGAGACCTCCAGGGGGATCTCCAGCGGCTGGCCGACTCCGAACTTCTCGGCCTGCTCCTTCAGCTTGTCGTAGCCGACGTCCATGCCCATGATGGCGAACGGCGTGTTGCAGGAGATCGTCAACGCCTCGACCAGCGTCGCCCGGCCGCCGCACGACTCGCCGTGGTAGTTGGGCAGCGAGATGTTCGTGCCCGGCAGCGGCAGCGAGTCGGGCGCGTCGACCTGGGTGTTCTCGTCACGCGACTCGTCGTCGCTGAGATAGGCCGCGGCGGTCACGGTCTTGAACGTGGACCCCGGGGCGAACGTCAGGTTGATGGCCCGGTTGAGGAGCGGCTTGTTGTCGTCCTTGTCCAGCTTGTTGTAGGCCTTGTTGACGGTCCCCTTGTCCGCCTTGGCCAGCGGGTTCGGGTCGTACGACGGCACCGACACCATCGCCAGGATCTTGCCGGTCTTCGGTTCGAGCGCGACGACCGCGCCGCGCTTGCCGGTGCCGGCCAGGTCCTTGTACGCGACCTCCTGGGCCTTGGTGTTCAGCGTGAGGTCGACGCTCGCGCCCTTGGCGGGCTTGCCGGCGACCATGTCGATCGCCCGGCGGACGACCAGGTCGGGGTGGCTGCCGTCGAGGTAGCGGCTCATCGCGGCCTCGATGCCCGCGGCGCTCTCCGGCGCGAACCAGCCGACCACGTGCGTGAACGGCTTGCCGAGCGGATACTCCCGCTCGAACCGGAACTTCTTGTCGCCGGTGTCCACCGTCTTGGCCAGGGTGGTCTTGCCGTTGTCGGCCGTGATCCAGCCGCGGTCGACGTTGTAGCGGGCGTACAGCATGCGCACGTTGCGGGAGTCGTTGCGCAACCCCTCGGCCCGTACCGCGCCGAGATACGTCACGTTGGCCATGAGCAGGCCGAACATGAGCAGGCAGGCCACGGCGACACGCTTGAGCGGGCTGTTCATCGCTGCATCACCTGGGTCATCCCCTCGTCCTGGATCGCCTGCGGCGGCGGGCGGCGGGCCGCGTCGGACATCCGTACGAGCAGGGCGATGAGCATCCAGTTGGCCAGCAGGGCCGAGCCTCCGGCGGACATGAACGGCGTCACCAGACCGGTCAACGGGATGAGCCGGGTCACGCCGCCGACGATGATGAACACCTGCCAGGCCAGGATGAACGACAGGCCGCCCGCGAGCAGCTTGGTGAACGGGTCGCGGGCCGCCAGCGACGTGCGCAGCCCCCGCTGCACGATGAGCGCGTAGACCATGAGGATGGCCATCAGGCCGGTGAGGCCCAGCTCCTCGCCAACCGCCGTGAAGATGAAGTCGGAGAACGACAGCGGGATCTGGTAGGGGTAACCCTGCCCGAGGCCGGTGCCGAGGATGCCGCCCGAGCCCATGGCGAACATGCCCTGCATGAGCTGGTAGCTTCCGGCGCCCGCGTCGTACAGCCGCTGGTCCTCCGCGTGCAGCCAAACGTCGAATCGGGCCTCGACGTGGCTGAAGATCTGGCCGGCGACGAAGGCGCCGCCGACGAACAGCAGGATGCCGATGAGCACCCACGAGGTGCGCTGGGTGGCGACGTAGAGCATCACGATGAACGCGCCGAACAGCAGCAGCGAGCTGCCGAGGTCCTTCTGCAGGACCAGGACGCCGAGGCTGATCATCCAGGTGATGACGATGGGACCGAGGTCGCGTGCCCGGGGCAGGTCGATGAACAGCAGGCGGCGGCCCGCGAGGGCCAGCACGTCGCGTTTGGCGACCAGGTAGCCCGCGAAGAAGACGACCAGGGCCAGCTTGGCGAACTCGGCGGGCTGGATGCTGAAGGGGCCGACGCCGACCCAGATGCGCGCGCCGTTGATCTCTTTGCCGATGAAGGGCAGCATGGGCAGCACCAGCAGGCCCAGCCCGGCGAAGCCGGCGGTGTAGGTGAAGCGCTGCAAGACGCGGTGGTCTCTCAACGCGATCAGGACCGCGGAGAACATCACCACGCCGAGCGCCGTCCACATGAGCTGGTTGGCCGCCGACGCGAGTTTCTCGCCGGCCAGCTCGATCCGGTAGATCATCACCAGGCCGATGCCGTTGACCAGCGTCACGAGAGGAAGCAGAAGAGGGTCGGCCCATGGCGCCCACTTGGCCAGCACCAGGTAGGCCGCGAGCATCAGACCGCCGAGGCCGAGGCCGTAGCCGAGCATGCCGGACGGGACCTTGCCGTTGATCCCGAGCCCGACGCTGGCGTACGCGCCCATCACGATCAGCACGGCGAAGGCGAGCATGCCCAGCTGGGCCCCCCGCCTCTTCGCGGTCATCGGTACGGGCGTGGCTTCGACAGCAGTCACTTACTGGACCTCGTGGGGGTCGGCGTCGCCTCGGTGTCCGGCGTGGGGGCCGCCGAGGCGCCGAAATTCTTGATCCTGGTGATCCCGGCCTGCAGGTCGTCGACCGGGATGCCGCTGCGGACCTGGTCCTGTTGCACGGCCGGCAGCGTCGAGACGCGTAGGTGGTCGGTGTAGGCGACCTTCTTGAAGGACACCGGCCCGACCTCCGCGTCGACGCCCTGGAAGACGACGAGCTCGTCTCCCTTGACGCCTACGTAGAACTGGCTCTGGGTCCACTCGTAACCGAAATAGCCGCCGGCCCCGAGCGCGGCGGCGACGACCAGCACCCCGGCGGCCACTTTCGGGCCCGACCGGCGCTTGCGCGAACGCCGCGCGGAGGCCTGGGCCTCGCGCGCGGGTTCGTCGTCCAGGTCGTCGTCGGTGATCACCGGTTGCGGCGCGGTCACGGTGGCGGCCCGGCCGGCGGGGGTGTCCGGCGGCGCGGAGCGCACCCGGCCGGAACCGGCCGCGCCCACGACCGCCGCCGCCCCGAGCGGCGGCTGAAGGTCGTCCACCTCGATCACGTCGGCGACCACGCAGGTGATGTTGTCCGGCCCGCCGCCCCGGTTGGCGAGGTCGATGAGCTGCCGGACGACGTCCTCGGGATCGTCGATCGTGGTCAGGGTGTGGTGCAGGGTCTCGGCGCTGACCACCGTGGACAGGCCGTCCGAGCACAGCAGGTAACGGTCGCCCACCTGGGCCTCCCGGTCCTGCAGGTCGGGGTCGACCTCGCCGCTCCCGTCCAGCGCGCGCAGCAGGATCGAGCGCTGGGGATGGTTGGCGGCCTCCTCCTGGGTGATCCGCCCGTCGTCGACGAGGGACTGCACCAGCGTGTGGTCGTGCGTGATCTGGTACAGCTCGCCGTTCCTGAGCAGGTACGCGCGGGAGTCGCCCACGTGGACCAGCGCGAAGCGTGCACCGCTCCAGAGCATCGCGGTGAGGGTGGTGCCCATGCCTTTGAGGCTCGGGTCACGGGCCACCATCGCGTGCAACTGGTGGTTGGCGTCCCGGACCGCCGCCTCGATGGCGCTGAGCAGGTCACCACCGGAGGCGTCCCTGTCGAGGGACGACAGTGCGGCGATGGCGACCGAGCTGGCCACCTCGCCGTGGGCATGCCCGCCCATGCCGTCGGCGACGGCAAGCAGGCGGCCGCTGGCGTACGCCGAGTCCTCGTTGCCTTCACGGAGGAGCCCGACGTCCGAGCGAGCGGCGTAGCGGAGTGCGATGGTCATTTGCGCAATTCGATGACGGTTTTGCCGATGCGGATCGGAACTCCGAGGGGCACCGGGGTCGGGCGGGTCACTTTCGAGCGTTCGAGGTACGTGCCGTTCGTGGAGCCGAGATCCTCCACGAACCACTGGCCGTCCTGGGGAAAGAGCCGGGCGTGCCGGCTCGAAGCGTAGTCGTCGCTGAGAACCAGCGTGGCGTCGTTCGCCCGGCCGATGGTGATTGGCGTCTCCGTGAGGTTGATGATGGTCCCTTGCAGGGGACCACCGGTGACGATCAGCTGGCGGGGTTCACCCTTCTTGGGCTTGGAAACCGGTCGGGGTTGCTTGACCGGCTTGCGTGCGGGCGCGGGAGCCGTACGCGGACCGAACAGGTCTGTCCGGATGACGCCGACCGCGGCGATCACGAAGAACCACAGCACCGCCAGGAAGGCGAGCCGGATCAGCAGCAGCGTTAGCTCGGACATGGACCGTTTGTCTACCTCTAATCGCGCCTGAACACCAGTGTCGTACGGCCGAGGGTCACCCTCGTCCCGTCTTGCATCTCGACCCTGCGGACCGGCTGGCCGTTGACGAAGGTGCCGTTGGTCGACCCCAGGTCCACGAGCACGACCTGCGGGCCTTCCACTCTTAGCTCGGCATGATGCCGTGATACGCCGGGATCCACCAGCCGAAGATCACAATCGGTTCCGCGGCCCAGCAGCGTCACCGGTGTGGTCAGCTCGTACGACCGCTGGCCCTGGGGATCATCCTGGGTCGAGACGAGCAGCCGCGGACGCCCCTGGAACGGGTTGGGGCGGCCGGCGGGCACGTCGCTCGGCGGCTGACGGATCTCGTCCTGCTCCACCGTCGCGCCGCGGATCACCCCCGACCGGATGCGGAAAAGCCCGACCGCGAGATCGTCGGCGGTCTCGAACCGCACCCGCACCGGCCCGACGAACGAGTAGCCCTGCTCCTTGGCGTACTCCCTCGCGAGAGTGGCCAGTTCATGGCTGATGCTGTCGGCGTACACCTCCAGCCGTTCGCTGTCGGTCGTCGACAGCTCCACCACGAAGTCGTTCGGCACGAGCGTGCGACCCTGAGCGACGATCGCGGCGCGCTCGTCCATCTCCCTCTGCACGGCGCTGGCAACCTCGACCGGCTGGAGATCAGACTTGAACGCCCGCGCGAAGGCCCCTTCAACCAACCCTTCGAGCCTGCGCTCGAAGCGCTGAAGGACTCCCACCGGATACCTCCCTTCCACTGCCACTACGGTCGCGATCGCTCCGGTGCTGCACTGAGCTCCTTCGCATCGTCGTTTAGAAGGATCGTATCCGGGTTCGTAAGCACGGGCGGATACGTGCTAACCTTTCCAGGCACCCAGAGATGGGGGCCAACCGCAAGGGCAAGTGGCGGAATGGCAGACGCGCACGGTTCAGGTCCGTGTGTCCGAGAGGACGTGGGGGTTCAACTCCCCCCTTGCCCACGAGAAAGCAGCCCCGTGTGGTCGGAAGCGAAGCTTCCCTCCCGCGGGGCTTTCTCTTTGCGCAGCCCAGGGGGGCAACCCCCTGGAACCCCCGACCGGATGACAAGCTCCGCTTGGCAGTAGCCGGTTGGGGCTTTTTTCTTGCGCAACTCAGGGGGGCGGCCCTTTGGGGCGCCCGGCCGGACGACGTGCCTCGCCTGGTCGCAAGCGAAGCTTCCACGTCCGGCCTCCCCTCCCGGCCCGTACGGCACGGGCCCCGTGTGCGTATCGCGCCGGGGGCCCCGAACGAAGATCGGGGCCCCCTCCGCGCGCACTGCACATTCTCCGGAGGCCGCCTTTCAAACCACTTTCCGCGCACTTGCAGGCGGCGACCTTTACTATTTGTCCCAGCCGGTGAGCATTGGCGTCTCGTAGTGAGAGACGTCCCCGCGCCTGTCAGGCGACGAGCAGCTCACCGACCAGGGTGGTGAGATCGATCACACCGACGGGCGTGCCGCCGGCGTCCGTGACGAGCCCGAGCTGGGCTCGGGCCTCCTGCAGCAGAGTCACGGCGTCGGAGATCGTGGTGTTCTTCGCCATGCGGGGGACGGGGGTCGCCAGCTCGCCGGCCAGGCGTCCCGGCTGGACGACCGAGTCGCGCACGTGGAGCACGCCGACCACGTCGTCGGGGGTGACCACCAGCATGCGCAGGCTCCCGCCGCGCGCCGCCGTCCGGCGTACGAGCAGGTCGTCGGCGTTCGCGGGCACCGAGGGCGCCTCGCCGACGGGCACCATCAGCCGTTCGACCGGCTGGGAGTGCACCCGCAGCGCGCGGGTGAGCAGGTCGTGCTCGTCGCGATCGAGCATGCCCATCCGGCCCGACTCGGCGACCAGCATGGCGAGCTGGCGGGGCGTGCGGGTGGTGGCCAGCTCGTCGCGTGGCCGTATGCCGGCCAGCCGCAGTATGCCGTTGGTCAGCGCGTTCAGCACGGCGAGGATCGGGCGGACGACCCAGGCGAAGCCGCGGAACGGCAGCGCCAGTCCCATCGCCGCCCGCTCGGGATGCGTGAGCGCCAGCGACTTGGGGGCCATCTCGCCCACGACCATGTGCAGGAACGTCACCAGGGCGAGCGCCACGACGTACGCCACGGGCGTGCGCAGCGACTCGGGCAGCAGCGTGAGCACCGGCTCCATCAGGTGCTCGATGGAGGGCTCGGCGACCATGCCGAGGCCCAGCGAGGCCAGGGTGATGCCGAGCTGCGCCCCGGCGAGCATGAGCGACAGCTCGCGGCCACCCCTGACCGCGGCGCGGGCCGTGACCTTGGCCAGCCGGCCGCCGCTGACGGCGACCTCCTCCAGCCGGTGCCTGCGGGCCGAGACGAAGGCGAACTCGGCCGCCACGAAGAACCCGTTGGCGGCCAGCAACACGATGCCGAGCAGCACTCCGGTGAGAGAACTCATGCGGGCCTGCCCTGGAACAGCGCGGAGAACAGCTCGGTGGCGTAGTCGGCGCCGCCCGGGCCGCGGGCGGCGGTGCGGGCCTTCTCCCGCTCCGGCCGTTCCTCCTCCGGCGCCTGCGCCGATGCCACCGCGGTCGACTCCGTCGACACCCGCACCCATTCGGGGACGCGGCGGCGCACGCTCAGCACCGTGAGCACGGCCCGCTCGGCGTCCTCCCCATCGTCGTCGAAGAGATGGGGCTCGGGCACGAGGGGGGAGACGACCCGGTCACCGGGCTCGGCCATCCGGCCGAGGAGCGCGAGGACGAGCCCGGCCACGGTCTCGTAGTCCTCGCTCTCGGGCAGCCGCACGCGCGTCGCGCGCTCGACCTCGTCGAGGCGGAGGGTGCCCGGCACGTCCCAGACGTCGTCGCCGTGCCGGACCACACCGAGCGGTTCGGGGTCGTTCTCGTCCACCAGCTCGCCGACGAGCTCCTCGGCCAGGTCCTCCAGCGTCACCACGCCGGCCAGCCCGCCGTACTCGTCGATCACGCAGGTGAGCGTCTCGCCCGCGGAGGTCATCCGCCGCAGCAGCTCGGGCAGCGGCAGCGTCGCGGGGACGAGCAGCGGCGCGCGGGTGATGCCGCCGACGAGCCCGTCGGCCGGAGCGCCGGCCCTCAGATACTCGGGCAGCCCGGCCACCCCGACGACGTCGTCGGCGTCGGTGCCGAGGACCGGGTAGCGGGAGTGGCCGTGCGAACGCAGGGCGTCGAGGAACTCGGCGACCGGCCACTCCGCGC
>NZ_JBFAOO010000258.1:0-8737 GCF_040675265.1 Microbispora sp. NPDC049633 | reverse complement strand
GGCGCCCGTTCGACGGCGGTCGCGTCCTCGGCCGCCGCCGCGGCCTTCGCTCCGGGCGCCGGGACGCTCGCCGTCGCGCCGGACGGGACGGGACCGCTGCTGTGGGACCCGGCCACGGGCGCCCGCCTGGGCCCGACGCTCGGCGGCGTCCCGGCCGGGGCGCTCGCCTTCGCTCCCGACGGCCGCACGCTCGCCTCCGCGCCCCGCCCGGACGGCACGCGAGCCTCCGGCGACGCCGCGACGGTGAGCCTGTGGAACGTGCCGGACGGCCGCCTGCTCCGCCGGGTCGCGATCGCGGGGGCCGTGTCCGTGGGCGGGCTGGCCGCCGGAGGCCACGTCCTCGCCGTGGCGCCCGTCACCGGGGAGTACGGGCCCGTCCGGGTGTGGGACCTGTCCCGCGGCGTGGAGATCGCCGTACCGCGCAGGACCGGATGGGACGTCATGGCGGCCGGCCCGGACGGCCGGGTTCTCGCGATCGGCGGGCGGGACGCCGCCCTGGTCGACCTGGCCGCCGGCACGGTCACCGGCCGTCCCTTCGGGCCGGTGCTCGACGGCGTGCGGTCGATCGCCTTCAGCCCGGACGGCTCGACGATCGCCACCGGCTTCCACGAGGCGGGCGTGGGCCTGTGGGACGCGCGGACGCTGCGGCGGGAGGGGACGCTCGCACCGGAGAAGGGCCGCTTCGACGACGTCGTGGCGCTCGCCTACGCGCCCGGCGGGCGGCTGATCGCCACCGGGGGCACGAGCGGGGAGGTCCGGCTGTGGGACGCCGCCTCCCGGTCGCCGCTCGGCCTGCCGTACGCCGTCCACGCCGGCCCGGTGCTCGCGCTCGCCTTCGGCGCCGACGGGCGGTACCTCTACAGCGCGGGGAGGGACGGGACGCTGCGGCGCTACACGGTCGACCCGGAACGGGCCGCGGCGGAGGTCTGCGCGCGGGCGGGCGGCCCCCTGGGAGAAGACGACTGGCGGCGCCTCGTGCCGGAGGCGCCCTACCGGAAGGTGTGCTGAGGGATATGAGGACCATCCGTCACCTGCTCGCGCGGCTCCTGCGACGGCCCGCCCTCGGCGACGCTCTCGTGGAGATCGAGTCGGTCGAGGTGGATCCCGATCCCGTCCCGATCGGCGGCGAGGACGCGGCCGTGACCGTCGACGTGGTCACCAGCGGCCCGGCCGACGAGGTCAGGGGCGAGCTGACGGCCCCGGACGAGTCCCGTACGCCGCTGCGCTTCGAGCGCGTGGAGCGCACGCCCTTCGAGGAGCGGTGGCGGGCCGGGCACGTGTTCGGCCGGGACGCGGCGGCGGGCCGCTGGCGCGTCGAGGTCGCCGCCGGCGACGTCGTCGAGGAGCGGGAGTTCGAGGTCCGCGCCGAGGAGAGATCGCGGCGGTCGAGGATCGACGGCTTGGAACTGTCCCCCGACCCGGTCGACGAGGGGAGCCCGCTGACCGTCTCCGGCCGCCTGGAGGCGGCGACCGGCAAGGACGACTGGGGCGGTCTTCCCGAACGGACGGTCACCCTGCTGTTCCGGGCCGACGACATGCTCGCCCGCAGGGAGGTGGCGCGGGTCGTCACCGGCAGGTCGGGCCGGTTCGACGCGACGGTGACGGCGACCGAATCCGGCTTCTGGTCGGCGGAGTTCCGCGGGTCCGCCGAGGACCGCGCGCGCCTCACCACCGCCAGGAGCGCCGAGGTCCGTTCGACGGTGCGCTCCGCCGGGGCCCTGACCAGGATCGCCTATTCGGCGAAACCCCAGAGCGGCAGGCCGGGCAGGAAGGCGACCCACACCGGCACGCTGCTCGTCCGGGTGGAGCCCGCCGGGCGGCCCGCCCGGTGGGACCCGCTGCCCCAGCAGCGCGTTTTGCTCTGGTTCGACCCCGCGGGCTCGGGCGCCGGCGCCGTACAGGGGTCCGCGACGACGGGATCGAACGGCGGGTTCACGCTGCGGAAGAAGGTGCCGTCCACGGGCGACTGGCACGTCCGCTTCGACTCGCAGGCGCCCGCGCAGCGCCGGTCGTCCAAGTCGCCGGTCCGCAGACTGACCGCGAGCTGAGCCGCCGCCCGGCGGTCACGGGCGGCAGCGGCCGGGGCCGGCGTGCAGGAAGCCGTCCCGGTCCGTCTTCATCGTCTCGTCGCCGCCCGCCCAGGCCAGCACCTGCCCGCCGCCGAGACCCGCCAGGTCGGCCGTCGTGAACGGCACCCTGCCCCGCAGGCTACGCCCGCCGGAGGTGCCGTTGACGGTCGCGACGTAGGGGACGCCGTCCCGCAGGGCGGTGAGCGTGCCGTCGGCGGCGCGCCAGCCCTCGGGCGGCGCCTGGAAGAGCCGGACGTCGCGCACCGACGAGGTCCACCCGCCGTTGTGCACGCTCCAGGCCACCGTGTCGCCGTCCCCGGTGTCCTCCAGGACCGAGAAGTCCTTGGCGACGTAGCCGGGGCACTCGGCGAGCAGCAGCCTGACGCCGCCGTCCTCGGCGCGCTCGACGGCGAGGACGCCCTTGGGCTCGGGTGTGCTGTCGCACGCCGAGGCGAAGAAGGCCAGGGCGGCCAGGGCGGCGGCCGTGCGTCCGGGCCCCGGCCTTCTTCTGCGCGTCATCGTCGTCCTTCCCCTCGAATTCCTAGCTCACCGGGCCCCAGTGCAGCGGCTGCCATTCGACGTAGCCACCCCACCACAGGTTGGCCTGGACCTCGAACTCGTTGGCGGCCACCTTGCTGCCGGTGGTCCGCTGCGAGTACCAGGTGGCCCCGCCGTACGCCGCGACGAACTGGGTGGCGTCCCGGTAGCGCGCCCACTGCTCGGAGTGCACCGCCTCGTGCCGTTCGAGGTCGGGGCCGTACTTCTTGGCCGTCTCGCGGCCGGCGACCCTCGCGATGTCGTCCCGCGCCTGCTTCTCCTCCCGCAGCCGGCCCTCGAACTCCTTCTTCGAGTGCGGGTAGAAGTGGACGTCCCCGACCGTCATGGGCTGGTCGCCGCCGGGGGAGCCGCCGTAGCAGACGTACTGCAGGGCCCGCCGTTCGCATCCCTCGCTGGCGAAGATCTCGTACGTCACCGCCAGCGCGTTCGCGCCGTTGAAGTTGTTGCCCCAGTGGAACGGTTTGGTGAGCAGCGCCTTGAACAGGTTGACGCCGTTGTCGCGGTTGAGCGGCTTGCAGTGGCAGCCGCCCGCCGGAGGCTTGGGCGACGGGCCGGGGGACGGCCTCGGCGTCGGGTAGCTCCTCTTCCCGGGCTTCTTGTGATGCTTCGGCGGCGTGACCTTGTGGGTCTTCGGGTTGTATCCGACCGACTGCTGCACCTTCTTCGAGCAGTTCGCGAGGGAGTACCGGCAGGAGTTGGGCCGCGACCCGATCTCCTCGCCCGTCGGGTCGCTGAACGTGACGGGGTTGTTGTTGCCGTAGGAGTATCCGTTGAGCGACTGGGCCTGGTCGGTGGACAGCACCGGGTCCACGCTCAGGAACCTGCCGGTGACCGGGTCGTACATGCGGGCCCCCACGTAGGTGAGCCCGGTGGCGGCGTCGGCGGGCTTGCCGAGGAACCCCTTGTCGTCGGGCCACGCCCCGCCGACCGTGTCCCCGCGCGGCGCGCCGAACGGGGTCGTGAACCGCTTGCCGATCGCCTGCCCGGCCGCCTCGACCGACAGCGAGGAGGTGCCGTGCTGATCGCCGGCGAGGAAGGAGACCGCGTTCTTCCCGGCCTGGGTGGTGCGCACCGCGATCACCTGGGTGCCGGCGGCGTAGAAACGGCTGCCCCAGGTCGTGACGGTGCCGCCCGTCTTCTTCGAGTGGATCTCGGTGGCGCCGAGGTAGAGCACGCTCTCCCCGTCGCCCATCGCGCGGCGGATCAGCAGCGCCCCGTCGGCGTCGTACAGGTAGGCCGTCTTCTGCGTGCCCTGGGTGAGGGTCGCGATGCGGCCCTGCGCGTCCCAGGTCAGCACCTGGCCGTCGCGCCCGGTTGTGTTGCCGGACTTGTCGTAGGAGTAGGTCGCGGTGGCGCCGGTGCAGGAGCCGGTCACGACCGCGGTCAGGGCGTGCCGCTTGGCGGTGTCGCCGTAGCAGTACGCCGAGGTGGTGGCGGTGGAGCCGCTGTAGCGGGTCTCCGTCGCCCGCAGCCCCGAGGCGTTGTAGGTGTAGGAGGTCCGGTACGGCGCGGCGCCGCCGAGCGTCCTGCTCGTGCAGTCGTCGGTGGCCGGGGTCCACGCCTCGGCCAGCCGGCGCTGCCCGTCGTACGCGAAGCACTGGATGTCGCTACGGCCGGCGCCGTCCTGGGTGGGGGTGTCGGCGATCTCGGTGACGTTGCCCGCGTCGTCGTAGTGGTAGGTCAGGTCCTGCGGCTTGACCGGTGTGGACTGCGTGGTCACGAAGGACCGCGTGAGCCGGTCGGTGCCCTCCTCGTAGGTGTTGTTGAGGAAGGTCTTCTTGGCCTGCGCGGCCCCCGACAGGCCGAGGGTGAACTGCAGGGGCCGGCCGAGCGCGTTGTAGTCGGCCTTCTGCAGGTAGTCGGTGGTGCCGGTCAGCCCGTTCACCTGCCCGGTCGGGGTGTAGGCCAGGCTGATCCTCTCCTCGGCCAGGCCGGCGGCCGCGGGCTCGGTGGAGCTCTTCAGCGTTCCGTCGAGGTTGTAGTCGCTGGCGAAGGTGTAGCTGCTCTTCGCCGCCCCGGAGACGACCATCGGGTCGTTCGGGTCGATGTCGATCCGGGTGCTGGTCGCGCGGTACTGGCCGTCGTAGGCGAGGATCTTCTTCGTGTACGCCTTGCCGGTCAGGCCGCCGTCGTAGCTGGTGGACGAGGCGAGCTGCCCCTTGGCCACGGTGTCGTAGGTCCAGGCGGCGAGCTTGTTCGCGTCGGTCCGCGACCCCGACCACAGCCCGGTCTTGCGGCCGAGCTCGTCGTAGCCGTACAGCAGGACCGTGCCGTTCGCGCCGGTGACCGTGTCGGTCTGGTCGAGCGCGGTGTAGCGGACGGTGCTGGCGCCCTTGTCGGGGTCGCCGATGCCGGTCTGCCGGGCGAACAGGTCGTAGGTGTAGGACCACTTCGCGCCGTCGGGACCGGTGACGGTCAGTTCCTTGTCGTCGGGCCGGTAGGTGAAGGACGTGGAGGTGTACCCGTCGGAGGCCAGGGCGCCCCACTGGGTGTCGGCGGGGGAGGGCGAGTTGTACTCGCGCCGTTCGACGGTGCGTCCCAGCGCGTCGGTGACGGTCCTGGTCGCCGTGCCGCCGGTCACCGCGCTGACGGCGGTGGAGTCGCCGGTGTGGGTCGTGGTGGTCGTCCACTTCTCCACGCCGTACGACAGGAACGTGGCGCGCACCTGCCGGCCGGCGCCGTCGAAGACGAGGTTCGTCTGCTTGGGCGCCTCGCCGTACTCCTCCCGGGTGTAGGTGGCGTTCGGCGTCTGCTCGGTGTCGAAGATGTCGGCGTAGGTCTCGTAGGCGAGGCCGCGTGAGTCGTAGCGGGTGTCGGTCAGGAGCCGGCCGCCGTTCGGGGTCGGCCTCTGCGTCTGCATCGGCCGCAGCAGCGAGTCGAAGATCTCGTAGGACCAGCTGGCCGTGGTGGACGACTTGACGGCCGAACTGCCGATCGCGGGCGCCTTGCCCCGCTGGTAGACGTAGGAGTAGGCGTAGGTGGGGGTCTGGCCGCCGTCCTTGCTGCGGTCCGGCAGCCATACGCCGGTGAGCCGGCCGAGGGCGTCGTAGGTCTGCTCGGTCTTGCCGTTGTCGGGGTCGTAGGTGCGCTCCGGAAGGCCGCGCGTCCCGTCGAGGAACGTCGTCGTCTTCTGCTGCTTGGCGTTGGTCTCCACCGTCTTGGTGAGCACCCCGGCGCCCGCGGGGGTGTACGCCGTGGTGGTGGGGTTGCCGCCCGCGTCGGTGACGGTCAGCGGCCTGCCCAGCGCGTCGTAGGTGGTCGACTCGACGCGCTGCCAGCCGGTCGGCGGGCGGTCGTCGCCGGTGACGGCCGGGGGATACCCGGTGGCCCGTCCCGTCCAGGTGGCGTCGCCCGTCACCGGCTTCCGGCTCGCCGACCACCCGGTCGCGGCGGTGTCGTCGTACACGGTGGCCGTGTCGGACAGCACGTCGCCCGAGGTGGCGGAGTCGGCGGGCAGCGACAGGTCGGCCTCCTTCACCGAGCAGGCGCGGCCGACGACGCGGGTGCGGGAGACCAGCGAGTTCAGGCCCTTGGCGTCGTCGCGGGCGTACCAGACGCGGGTGCAGGTCTCGTCGCCGCTCTTCGCGGTGTCGCCCGTGCTGTCCTGTTTGACCGCCATGCCGTACGAGTCGTAAGCCGTGGAGGTGGTGACGGTGCGCCAGGTCTTGGGGACGGTCAGGTAGGTGTGCTCCGACGTCTTGCCCATGCGCACGTAGTAGGCCTCGGTGTCGGCGTACGACTTGTGCTGGGTGGCGGTCTTCGCCGACCAGGGGTCGTTGACCGTGACGTCGACCGGGTTCGCCCCGTCGTAGGTGACCTCCTCGCGGGTGAAGCCGGCGTACTGCCCGGCGTCGGCGAGGTCGGGCACGTCGAGACCGGCGACGTCGAGGCCGGGCACCGTGGCGGCGCGCCGCCTGTCGGGGTCGACGGTCCTCGGGGTGACCGACTTGAGCAGCCGGTCGCCGTTCATGCCCTGCAGGTACACCGCGACGGTCTTCGTGCGGGTGCCGTCGGCGTCGCCGGTGTACGTCGTGACCTTCTGGTAGCCGCGCCACAGCGACCAGGTGCGCTCGTCGGCCGGGGTGAACGGGCTGTCGTTGTAGCGCCAGCCGGGCTTCTCGTACTCGTAGGCGAACTCGAGGAGCGGGTTGTGCCCGGCGGGGTCGGCGGTGTTCACCGCGAGCACGCGGTATTTGTTGAACCAGTCGATGGAGGCGTCGGTGGCGCCGTTGACGTGCCAGAACTGCGGATAGCAGGACAGCGCGTTGTCGTCCTCGGCCTTCGGCATCCGCGAGCCGCGCACGCATTCCGGTTCGTTGTAGCTGACCGTCGTGATCGCGCCGGTCTCCGAGGTGATCGTCTCGATGCGCGGCCTGGTCAGCGGCAGGATGTCGCCGCCTCCCGGCTGGGTGCCGCCGGCCACCCGGTTGGGCCGCATGGCGTAGGTGAACGAGACGGGGTCGAGCGTGATCGGCGTGTCACCGGCGGACCCCGTCCGCACGATCGACATCAGCGACAGCGTCTGGTCGGCGGAGCTGCCGATGTCGCCGCCGTCCAGGTACTTCTGCGTGAACGCCCACGAGTCGACCGGCTTGTACGCGGTGCCGGACAGGACGCTCGTCTCGATCTTCACCAGGCGCTTGCGGCTGAAGAAGGCCGGGCTCTCCGCGTGGCAGTCGTCCTTGTCCTCGTCCTTTTTGCAGATGGCGTCGAAGGGCACGTCGGGCCAGTTCTGCGCCGTGTCCTTGGTGAGGCTGCCGCAGTCGGAGGCCGTGCAGCGCTCGGCGTAGGAGAAGGCCACCTTGTAGGGCGCGTCCACGGTGAACAGCGTGTCGGACCGCTGCCCGTAGAGAATCCTGTCGAGGTGGCCGCCGCGGACGTAGGAGGTGGTCGCGGTGGCCGACTTGTTCTTCCGGTAGTAGTTGGTCTCCGGCGTGTACCAGTACGTCATGGCGTTGCCGTGGGTGTCCTCGGCGTAGTCGAGGTTCCACCGCCACGCCTGGACGACGGACCGGTCGGCGAAGGCGCCGCCCTTGTCGTAGCCGGGCTCGCCGGAGTCGTCGCCGTACACAGGGACCGTCCACACCGAGTCGGTCCGCTGGCCGCCCGCGCCGCTCGGCTTGTTCAGGCCGAAGACGTACTTGGTGCCGTCGCCGGTGACGACGGTCCAGTATTCGCCGTCGTCGTCGCCGTTGTCGGCGCCCGTGGAGTGGACGACGGTGGAGGCGTCGTCGTTCTTCAGCCGCCACTTGCCGCTGGTGTCGTCCTTGACCAGCTCGGTGGCCTTGCCGTTGAGGACGAGCGAGGCGTTGTCGTACTTCCAGCACAGGTCGTACTGCTTGTCGTGGCCGTCCTCGCGGCAGGTGCCGAACTGGCGGTCGATGTAGGAGGTGGCGGCGGTCTCGAAGCCCTCGCCGACCGAGGTGCCCTGGTTGTTGGTGGTGGAGGTGCGCCCGTCCACGCCGCCCGAGTCGTACGACAGGTCGAGCGCGGGCGCGGGACCCGCCGCGGGCTCCACCGGGGCGATGGGGTAGGACCAGGTGAAGGAGCCGGAGTTGCCGCCCGCCTCCCAGGTGGACGACGCGGAGAGCGGGGTCGCCGCGTAGTCGCCGCTGCCGTCCGCCGCCTCGCCTCCCTCGCCGGGGGTGCCGGCGGTCACGGCCAGCACGGCCGGGGCGGCGTCGAGCGCGACCGATGCCGAGAGTGTCCGCGCGGCGGCGGCGTTGGCGGTGTCGAGCGGCGTCCGCGTGCGGCACTCCTCCCGTTCCGGCGTGGTGGCCGCGCAGGCCGGCAGGCGCACGAGGCGCAGCCGCCCGCTCCACCCGCCGCCGTACGCGGAGGCGAACGCGGCGTAGCCGACGCTCAGCGTGGCGGTGCCGGGGGACTGCGCCGACACCTCCAGCAGCACGCCGTCCACTCCGGCCGCCTCGGCCGCGGCGCGGTCGAGCACCTGGACATGTGCCGCGGCGGGGGTTCGCGCGGAGGCCGCGGCCCCGGCGGAGTCACCCGGGGCAGCCGGGGCAGCCGGGGCGGCGGCATCGGCAGCGGGGGGCGCTGGGGTCCCTGGGGTCGCGGAAGCCGGGCCGGCCGGTTCAAGGGTGACGGGGAGC
>NZ_JBFAOO010000257.1:0-8820 GCF_040675265.1 Microbispora sp. NPDC049633 | reverse complement strand
CGCACGCCCGGCGCAGCAGCGCCTCGGTCTCCGGCAGGCTCACCCAGTCGTGGCCGATCGCCGTCCACCCGGCGGGGCGCGGCACCGGGTCCAGGCCCGCGATCTTCGCGACCTGGTCCAGCAGCACCTCCTCCGAGACGGCCCGGACCAGCAACTCCTCCAGGCCGGTGAGCATCCGCTCGGCGACGGCTCCGGGCAGGAAGGCCGTGTCCACCAGCACGTAGAACTCGCAGGTGGACGGGGCGGGACCGGTGGCGAAGAAGATCCTCGCCTTGACCGCGGAGTAGGCGCCGACGAAGAACGTCCTGGTCCTGCCCCGGAGTGTGGCGAGCGCGGCGGCGTCGTCCGGATCGACCCGCGGCAGGCCCTGCCAGCGGCCGCCCTGCCTGACGTCGTTGAAGAAGGCGTCGAGGTCGATGTCGGCGCCGCGCCGCCACGCCTCGGCCTCCCACGCGGCCAGCACGAGCGCGGGGTCGTAGTGCCCGTTCCGGTACGTCGCCATGGTCCTGCGATGTCCGTGTCGCAGCGCGCCGGCGAACGTGCCGTCCCCGAGGTCGATCACGCACAGGCCGTCCTGGGCGGCGGGCCCGGCCATGGCCTCCATGCCCGGGTGGTGCCGGTTCGACACGATGAGCTGCAGCGCCGCCGTACGATGCCCGGTCACGGCGCCGAGCAGAGCGGCGCTGGCGACCGTGAGCACGCTGGAGGTCGTCACGCCGTGCCGGGCGGCGAGCGCCTCGGCGGCGACGGCCGCCGCCGGGGAGTCCATCCCGTACCGGACGAAACGCGGCTCCTCGGGTTCCCTCGCGGGGAAGTCGAACATCGAACGCGGCGCGGACGCCAGGCCGGTCCGCCAGTGCCGCAGCGCCTGGCCGCCGGGCGGCGGGTCCGACCCCTCGAAGGCGGCCTGGTCGAGCGGCTGCCAGTCCGGGCCGGGCAGGTCCTCACCGGCGACCAGCCGCGGCCACTCCGCGGCCACCGTGTTCAGCGACCAGCCGTCGAGCGCGAGATGGGACAGCGCGAGGGCGAGCGCGCGCGGCCGGCCCCGCTGACAGACGACCGCGCACCGGATCGGCAGCTCGGCCGCGTAGTCGAACCCGGTCGCGGCCAGCTCGGCGGCCAGTGCCTTGGCCGCGCTCATCGGCTTGGCCGCCGCCTCGTACACGCCGACCGTGAGCCGGCCCTCCCGGCTCACCCGCTGGACCGTGTTCTCTTCGGCGCTCTCCCCGTCCGGGACGAACGCCGTGCGCAGCGTCTCGTGCCGCTCGATGAGACGGCCCACGGCGCGCAGCACCGCGTCCACGTCGGCCGCGCCGGTCACGGGCAGGGTCCAGGGCAGGTTGAAGTAGGGGTCGCCGTCGTCCAGCCACCGGGTGGAGCGCCAGATCCCCTGCTGGCCCCAGGTCAGCGCGGCCTGCCCGCCCCGGGCGCCGCGGAACTCCACGGTGCGCGGCGGCAGCGCCGAGAGACCGGGGGCCTCCACCGCCGGCGGACCCGCGGTCACTTCCGCTGCCCCGCGATGTGCTCGACCAGGCCGTCGAGCGTGTTGAGGTGGCCGCCGTCCAGGTCGACGTCGCAGTCGAACTCGGTCTCCAGCAGGTCGATCAGCCGGAGGTAGGCGATCGAGGTGAGGCCGAGCGCGGGCAGGCTGCAGTCCGCCGCCAGGATGTCGGCGACGGCCAGATCGCCGCCGCTCGCCTTCGACACCAGCTCGGCCACGCGCTCCCTCAGCATGCCTCCTCCCGCAGGCGGGCGACCTCCGCCGCGATCCCGGTGATCGTCGGCTCGTCGAAGAACACGTCGAAGGACAGCTCCACGTCCATCCGCTCGCGCACCTTCGCGATGATCTGGGTGATCGACAGCGAGTGCCCGCCGAGGTCGAACAGGTCCTCGTCCGGGCCGATCTCCGGCATGCCGAGCACCTCGCGCCAGATCTCCCCCACCTCGGCCAGGAAGGGCCCCGCGTCCGCCGCGCCGGTCGCCGCGGCCGGCTCCTCCCCTGTCCGGGCGAAGGACGGCTCGACCGCGCCGCCGACCACGCCGTCGGCCACCGGGGACGGCAGCGGCAGGCCGGCCAGGTCGGCGTCGGGAGCGGCTGCCACCGCGCGCAGCAGGGAGAGCAGGTCCCCGGCGACGGTCTCGCAGCCGGAGCGGCTCAGGACGAGCGGGTTGAACTGCAGCCGGGCGGCGACGCCGTCCGGCGCGTCCACCACCTGGAGGTGCAGCGTGCCGCGCACCGCGCCGTTGAAGGACATCCAGTCCACCGACGCCTCCACGCCGGGGAACTCCGGCGCGCCTCCGTCACGCCTGCGGTAGCTGACCGACACCGGCGTCAGCGCGGTGCGGGGGCTCACGCCGCCGACGGCGCGCGCGAGCGGCACCTGCCGGAACCGGTAGACGGCCCGCAGCTCCTCGCGCAGGGACCGGGCGAAATCGGCGAACGTCACGGCCGGGGCCGGGGCGGGCACCGGCAGCTCGTTCACGAAGGGGCCGATGTGGTCCCGCGTCTCCTCGGTCCTGGTCGACAGGTCGACGGCCACCGCCGTGCCCTCGTTGCCGTACGCCGCGAGCAGGGTGTGCACCGCGGCGAGCACCAGCTCGAACCGGCTGACGCCCATCTTGTCCGCGGCGACCGCGAGGTCGGCGGGAAGCGCGAAGTCGACGGCCTCGCCGGCCGCGGCGCGGGTCGAGACCCCGGACAGCCCGGGGAGGCGCAGATCCTGCCGGTCCCGCCAGCGGTCACGCCAGAACTCCGCGGCGTCGCCGAGCAACTCGGCCACCCGGGCGTTCTCCCGCTCGACGGCCTCGCCGTACGTCGTGGGAAGGGCCGGCGACGGCACCCCGGCGTAGGCGCCGGCCAGGCCGCGCACCAGGACGTCCTTGGACATGCCGTCGAAGACGGCGTGATGGGCGACGACGACGAGCAGGTGCCGCTCCGGCGCGAGCCGGAAGAGCGTGAACCGGGCCGTCGGCCCGGTCCGCAGGTCCAGGGCGAGGGACGCCTCGCGCTCGATCAGCTCGGCCGGCTCGCGCCCCGCGCCCCCGGACCCGGAGACGTCCTCGAACCCGATCGGCGGCGGCACGGCGGCCGGCACCGGGCGCAGCACGCCGTCCCGCTCGGCCAGTGCCGCGCCCAGCTGGGGATGCGCGCGGACCACGTCGTGGCAGGCGGCCAGCAGCCGGTCCACGTCCAGAGGGCCGTCGAACCGGATGGCCAGCGGCATGTGGTACACGCGGCCCCCGCAGCCCATCTGCTCCGTTATCCACATGCCGTGCTGAGCGAGGGACGCCTGCTCCCCCTCGTCCATGAGCGTCGGTGACATCTCAGTTGCCTTCCGTGCTGATCACGGAGTCGCCCAGCAGCGCGGGCAGCTCCTTCTTGATGACCTTTCCTGACTGGTTCCTGGGCAGGCTGTCGACCACGAGGACCCGTTCGGGAAGCTCGTGCCAGGCCAGCCGGTCCATCAGGAAGGCGCGCACCTCGTTCGCGACGAGCCCCGGCGACCTGGGCACGACCGCGGCGCCCAGCACGGAGCCCAGCACCGGGTGCGGGAGCCCGAACACGGCCGCCTCGGCGACCAGCGGGTGCTCGTGCAGCGCGGCCTCCACCTGCAGGGTGGACACCTTGAACGCCCCGGTCTTGACCACGTCGCTCTCCCGGTCGACCAGGTAGAGGTAGCCGTCGGCGTCCACGTAGCCGACGTCGCCCATGCGCACCCAGCCGTCGCGGAACGACCTGGCGCTGGCCTCGGCGTCGCCGTAGTAGGACCGGGTGGCGGTGGGCGAGCGCATCCACACCTCACCGGTCTCCCCGGCCGGGAGGGGGGTGCCCTCCTCGTCGGTGATGCGCAGCGAGCCGCCGAACGCGGGCCGCCCCAGCGCGGCCGGCCGCGTACGGTCGTAAATCATGATCGTCTGAGCGGGGGCGGCCTCGGTGGACGTGTAGTAGTTCGTCACGGTCGCGTTCGGGAAGGCCGCCGACAGACGTTCCGACACGGCGGGAGGGAGCGCGGCCGCCGCCGATCCCAGCAGCACCACGCTGGACATGTCGTGCCGCTCGTGCAGCCCGGCGTCGAGCAGCTCGATCGCCATGGAGGGCACCAGGAACACGGTGCCGGGGCGGTAGGTCTCGATCAGCCGGGCGAACCGGCCGGGCGTGAACCTCGCCGGGGTCAGCACGGCCGGCCGGGCGTCCAGCGCGTTGACCAGCATGGTCTGGCCGGCGTTGGTGCCGATCGGGAAGGCGTGCAGCAGGTGGCGTGAGTGGGCGAACCTGCGGTGCTTGGGCTGCGTGACGCACCCGTAGGCCAGGTTGGCGTGGCTCGCGCCGACCCCCTTGGGCCGCCCGGTCGTGCCGGAGGTGTAGAGGATCTGCGCCAGGTCGCCGGGCCGTACCCGCGGTCCTTCCGGCGCCGTCCCCGGCTCGAAGCCGGTTTCCAGCTCCGCCGGGGTCGCGGTCCACGGCGCCTCCGCCGGCGCCGCGAGGTCCCGGCCGAGCAGCACCGCCGTCGCCGAGCAGTGCTCGATCATGTGACGCAGCTCGGCCGGCGCCAGCCGGTCCGACATCGGCACGGCCACCGCGCCCGCCTTCAGCACCCCGAAGAACGCCACGGCGAAGTCGATCCAGTCACGGCTGCCGAAGTGCAGCGCCACCCGGTCGCCCGGGGTGACCCCCCGGCCCGCCAGCCCGGCGGCGAGCGCCGCCGACCTGTGCTCCCACTCCGCGAAGGTGAGCGTGCCGTGCCCCTCCACGATCATCGCCACGCCGTCCGGTTCCTGCCCCGCGCGCAGCCGCAGCAGCTCCGGAAGGGTGAGCGCGGGCACGCCCCGCGTCCTCGTCGCCCCCGTCATACGTGCTCCTTCTCGGGTTCGCGAGCCGCCCCTGTTCCTGCCCGTGCGTCCGTCCGTGCGTTCGTGCGGGCGGCCGCGACGCGTTCGGTCAGGGCCTGATAGCCGACGACGTCGTCGGGCAGGGCGTCGGGCACGTCGGCGTCGAACCGGCGCAGCACCCGCACCCGCATGCCGACCAGAGCGATGACGGCGATCGCCAGCGCGAAGCAGGCGTACATGAAGCCGATCCCGCGGCCGGGGCCGGTGCCGAGCACCACGCCCACCGTGCCGGCGAGCGGCCCGCCCGGGGCGAGCAGCGGCTCGAAGACCTGCGCGCCGTACGGCGCGACCAGGCCGAACCCGATGGGCAGCGTGGACCAGGCGACCAGCGTGTTCAGCGCGATGACCCGGCCGTGGAACCGCTGCGGCACCTTTACCTGGATGATCGTGGCGTAGACGCCGTTCAGCAGGGTGAGGCACAGCGACATGCCGAACGCGCCGACGGCGATGAGGAACAGGTCCTGGTACAGCCCGGTCAGCAGGCAGAACACCGACAGGGCGAGCGTGGACAGCAGCACGCCGTACAACCGCCTGCGCCGCGGGCCGCCCCAGGCCGCCATCGCCAGGCCGCCGAGGAAGGCGCCGAGCCCGCCCGCGAACGACACCCGGCCGACCTCGGCCAGCGACGCGAACGACAGCACCAGCGGCGAGATCATCATGAACAGCGGGGACAGGAAGACGTTCAGCACCGCGAAGTAGAACAGCATCGCGCGGAAGCCCCGGTTGCCCCAGGAGTGGCGGATGCCGCCCAGCATCTCGGCGAGCACGCTCTCCCGCCGCTTCCAGGCCATCGTCGCCGGGAAGCGGATCAGCACGATGGTGAGCGTGGCGACGACGTAGCTGGCCACGTCGATGATGAGGATGCCCTCCAGCCCGATCGTCGCCATCAGCCCGACCGCGATCAGCGGCACGATGAGCTGCGCGGTGCCGGTCGCCATCTGGACGACGCCGTTGGCGTGCCCGAGGAACCGTTTCGGCACGAGCTGCGGGATCGCCGAGGTGTACGCCAGCCGTTGGAAGGTGAGCGCGACGGACAGGCAGACCAGCAGCGGATAGATGTGCCAGACCTGCAGGTTCCCGGTCCACAGCAGCAGTCCCAGCGCGAGCTGGGTGCCGCCCGCGGCCGCGTCTCCGGCGATCATGACCTTGCGCCGGTCGAACCGGTCGACGATGGCGCCGGCCAGCGGGGCGACGAGCATGCCGGGCAGCAGCCCGAGCACGGAGAACAGCGCGAACCGGGCGAGCGAGCCCGTGGTGAGGTAGATCCACAGCGGGATGGCGAACTCGGTCAGCGCCGAGCCGGTGATCGAGACGAGCTGACCGGCCGCGACGAGGAGGAAACGCCGCATGCTGGGCGGCGGGCCGAGGCGCACCTGTGCGTCCGCGGCGCCGTCCCGGCCGTCCCCGCCGTCCTGCGCCGTGTCCGCGCCGGATCCGGTTCCGGTCTCGGCGGACCGGCTCGAAACCCCCTGCAGCCACCAGGTGCGGGTGTCGTCCCGTTCCATCCCCTCCGTACGTCCGGAGGCGAGGGCGGCGTGGGTGCCGGTGACGATCTCGGCCAGTTCGTCGCTGCGATACCGCAGGAAGAAGTGCCCGGCCTCGTCGAGGACGACACACGCCGTGTCATCCGACAGGCAGTGCCACTCTTTGTAACGTTCCTGGTAAAACTCGGCCGCCGGGTCGCGTTCGCCGACCACGGCGATGACCGGCGCGCGCAGCGCCGGACCGCCGCCCTCCTCGAAGATCCGCGTGAAGTACCGCTCGGCGGCGCGGGTGCCCTCACGGCGGTTGCGCACGATGAGGTTGACCTGCTCCCGGCCGAGGTCCTCCACGTCGAGCCCGGCCGCGGTCAGGGCGTTGACCCGCTGCTGGTCGCTGGTGAGGCGGTCGAAGAAGGTCCCGAGCCAGTTCAGGCCGCGGCCCGGCCGGGCGAAGGGGAACACGCCGCCGAGGTACAGCGCGTCCACGGTGCGGCCGTCCGCCTCCAGCCTCCGGGCGATCTCCGCGGACAGCATGACGCCGAGGCCGCAGTGGCCGTACAGCACCAGCGAGCCGCCGTTCCTGTCCATGATCTCGGAGATCTCGGCCACGCAGTCGACGACGACCTCGTCGAACGGCCGGGCCTGTTCGCCCAGCTCGTGGCCGGGCACGGCGACCGAGTAGAGCGCCCAGTCGCCCGGCAGCGCGTCCGCGAGCGGCTGGTAGACGACCGCGCTGCCCCCGCCGTACGGCACGCACACCAGGGTGGTGGTGGCGGGCCCGGCGGGGGTGAGCCGGTGCAGCAGCGAGCGCGGCACGTCCCCCTCGGCCGTGAGCAGCCGGGCCAGCTCGCGGACGGTGCGGTGCTTGAAGACGTCGAGCACCGTGATCTGCCGGTCCGGATGCGCCTTGCGCAGCCGGGCGATGACCCGCATCGCCAGCAGCGAGTGGCCGCCCAGGGCGAAGAAGTCGTCGAGCGCCCCCACGCGCTCGACCTCCAGCACCTCCGCCCAGACGCGTGCCACGTCCTCCTCGGCGCCGGGCGCCGGGGAGACGTATTCGGCCGCCGCCACGTCGGCCTCCGGCTCGGGCAGCCGCGAGCGGTCCACCTTGCCGTGCGACTTGAGCGGCAGCTCGTCGAGCCAGGCGTACCGCGAGGGGACCATGTACGCGGGCAGCCGGTCGGCCAGCCACGCGCGGACCTCCGCGGTCTCCCCGTACTCCCCGCCGGCGGGGACGAGGTAGGCGACGAGTTGCTCGCCGCGCGGCTCGACCACGGCCTGGGCGACGTCCGGGTGGTCGGCCAGCACCGACTCGACCTCGCCGAGCTCGACCCGGTAGCCGCGGATCTTCACCTGCAGGTCGCGGCGGCCGAGGAACTCCAGGTCGCCGGTGCCGGACCACCGGCCGAGGTCACCGGTACGGTACATGCGCGACCCGGGCGGGCCGTACGGGTCGGGGACGAACCGGTCGGCGGTCAGGCCGGGACGGTTCAGGTAGCCGCGGGCCAGCCGGTCGCCGCCGAGATAGATCTCCCCCGGCACCCCGGCGGGCACCGGCCGCAACCGCTCGTCCAGCACGTACGCCCGCGCCCCGGGCAGCGGCGAGCCGATCGGCAGGCTCACGCTCGCCTCGGCCGGGCCGTCGGGCGCGGGCAGCCGGGCGACGTCGTAGGTGGTCACGCCCACGGTGGCCTCGGTCGGCCCGTAGTGGTTGACGACCCGGCAGCGGCCCAGCGCCGCGAGCTCGGCGGCCCAGCCGCGCGGGGCCGCCTCCCCGCCCAGCAGCAGCAGCTTCCTGGGGAGCAGGTCGTCCGGTCCGGCGTCCGCGAGCAGAGCGGCGAGGTGGGACGGCGTGATCTTGAGGTAGTCGATCCCGGTGCGCCGGAAGATCTCCGCCAGCTCGGGACCGGCGGTGCGCGAGGGCACCAGATGCAGGGTGCCGCCGGTCATCAGGCACAGGTAGAAGACCGTGACGCCGAAGTCGAAGGCGAGGGACTGGAGCAGGGCGAAGGACGAGCCCGGCTCCACCTCCAGCCGCTCGCGCACCCCGGCGAGGTAGACCATCACCTCGTGGTGCTGCACCGCGACGCCCTTGGGCCGCCCGGTGGTGCCCGAGGTGTAGATCACGTACGCGAGGTCGCCGGGCGCCGCGGGTTCCCAGGGGTCGCCGGGCTCCGGCGCATCGTCGTCGAGGTGCACGGCGGTGATCTCGTCCGGCAGCCGGTCGTGCAGGTCCGGGCTGGTCACGACGATCGACGCCCCCGCGTCGGCCAGCACGTACTCGAGCCGGCCGCGCGGGTGCTCCGGGTCGAGCGGCAGATAGGCCGCGCCCGCCTTGAGCACGCCGAGCACCGCGGCCGCGAGCCCGGCCGACTGCTCCAGGCAGATCGCCACACGGTCGTCGCGCCGCACGCCGAGCCCGCGCAGCCGCCGGGCGAGCCGGTCGGCC
>NZ_JBFAOO010000256.1:0-8871 GCF_040675265.1 Microbispora sp. NPDC049633 | reverse complement strand
CACGTCCACCACCTCCGCGCGCACCCCGGCGGCGGTCAGGCGTCGCGCCAGTTCGGCGGCGACGGCGTCGTGGCCCGCGCCCATCGAGGCGCTGACGATCAATGCCCTGTCCCTCATGGCCCTCCTTCCCGGGTGGGGGGCGGCGTGGCGGACACTGGAAGGCGATGCGACCTCACGCGCTCGCCGCCGCCGCCGGACTGGCCCTGCTCCACGCGGGACCGGGGGCGGCCTGGCTGCCTCCGGTCCGCCGCCTGCTGCCGTCCCTGGCGGGCGAGGGCGATCCCGGGCACGTGGCGCTGACCTTCGACGACGGGCCGGACCCGCGGTCGACCCCGCTGTTCCTCGACGAGCTGGACCGGCTCGGGTGCCGGGCGACCTTCTTCCTTCTCGGCGAGCTGCTCGAACGCCACCCCGAGGTCGGACGGAGCATCGCGCGGGCCGGTCACGAGGTGGCCGTGCACGGCTGGCGGCACGGCAACGCCCTGGTCACCCGGCCGGGCAGGGTCGCCGCTGAGATCGGCAGGGCCGCGCGCCTCGTCGCCGCCGTCACCGGCGTCCGGCCCTCGTGGTACCGCCCGCCGTTCGGCGTGCTGAGCGCCGAGGCGCTGCTCGCGGCCCGGTGGCACGGCCTGCGGCCGGTGCTGTGGACGGCCTGGGGCGCGGACTGGACGGCACGGGCCACGCCCGGCTCGGTGCTGCGCACCCTGGAGCCCGGCCTGCGCGGCGGGGCGACGCTGCTGCTGCACGACTGCGACCACACCTCCGCCCCGGGTTCCTGGCGCTCGGCGCTGGGCGCGCTCGCCGGCGTGGTCGGCCGTTGCCGGGCCGCCGGACTGCGGGTCGGGCCGCTGGGCGCCCACGGCGTGGGTGTACCCGGCGGCGCGGGGGCCCACCGGCTACCGGTCCCGGCGAGCTTTTACCCGCGGCGGGAAGCGCGGCCGGAAGCGTAAGAAGCGGAGAAAGAGGCCGCTCGCTTCCGCCGTCTTTCCCGGCCACGTTTTTACCGCTCTTTCCGTTTCAGGCGCGATGGCGCACGGCGCTTTTCCCGGGGCGTTGCGCACGTAAAAACGCTCGCCCTTTTTGTCGGGTTTTGTGGTGAATTGCGGTGGAGATTCTTCAGGCATGTCCGCAGGGGAGGTACGCGACGCCGCGCGCCGGGAGAACTTCCCGGTGGCCTCCCGCCTGCTGCCGCGCGCGTACCGCCGCGACCTGATGGCTGTGTACTGCTTCGCCCGTTACGTGGACGACGTCGGCGACGAGGCGGACCCCGCCGAGCGGCCGGCCCTGCTCGACGCGGTGGAGGCCGACCTGGGCCGCCTCTACGCCGGGGGGAGCCCGCGGCTGCCCGCCGTGCGGGCGCTGACGCCGCTGGTCGCCGGGCGGGGAGTGCCGCGGGCGCACTTCCTCCACCTCGTGGAGGCCAACCGGCGCGACCAGGTGACGCGGCGCTACGACACCTTCGCGCAGTTGCTGGCCTACTGCGAGCTGTCCGCCAACCCGGTCGGCCGGATCGTCCTGCACGTCTTCGACGCGGCCACGCCGGAGCGGGCGCGGCTGTCGGACCGCATCTGCTCGGCCCTCCAGGTGATCGAGCACTGCCAGGACGTGGGCGAGGACCACGCCCGCGGCCGGGTCTACCTCCCCGCCGAGGACCTGCGCAGGTTCGGCTGCCGGGAGGCCGACCTGGCCGCCCCGCACACGTCCCCGCGGCTGCGCCGGGCCGTGGCCCTGCAGGCCCGCCGCGCCGCCACGCTGCTGGACGAGGGCATGCCGCTGCTGGAGACGCTGAGCGGGTTCGCGCGTACCGCGGTGGCCGGCTACGTCGCGGGCGGCCTGGCCGCGCTCGCGGCGCTGGAGCGCCGGCGGCACGACGTGCTCGGCCGGGCGGTCCGCGCGCGCCGCCGCGCGGTGCTCGGCGAGTGGGCACGCGTGCTGAAGGAGGTGAACGGTGACGGTTCCCGGCGCGATCCCTGATCCCGTTCCCGTTCCCGATCGCCCGCCCGGCCCCGCGCTGCGCCCCGTCGGCGCGGGATCGGCCCGCGCGCCGGCGCCCGTGCCGCTGCCGCTGGCCTACCGGTACTGCGAGCGCGTCGTGCGCACCCGGGCACGCAACTTCGCCTACGGAATCCGCCTGCTCGCCCCGCCCGAGCGCCGCGCGCTCAGCGCGCTCTACGCCTTCGCCCGGCGGATCGACGACATCGGCGACGCGGCCGGGCCGGTCGACGAGCGGCTGTCGGCGCTGGAGGCGGCGCGGGCGGGGCTGCGGGCGCCGCGGCCGGACCTCGCCGACCCCGTGCTGGTGGCCCTGCGCGACACCGCCGCACGCTTCCCGATCCCGCTGGAGGCGTTCGAGGAGCTGATCGACGGATGCGCCGCCGACGTCGCGGGCGCGCACTACCAGTCCCACGACGACCTCGTCGGCTACTGCCGGGAGGTCGCCGGGTCCATCGGGCGGCTGTCGCTCGGCGTCTTCGGCCTGGCCGGCGGCTCGGGCCGCGACGCGGGGGCGCTGCGGCGCGCGGCGCGGCTCGCGGACTCCCTGGGGGTGGCGCTGCAGCTCACCAACGTGCTCAGGGACCTGCGGGAGGACCGGTGCGCCGGGCGGGTGTACCTGCCGGCCGACGACCTGCGCAGGTTCGGCTGCACGCTCGGCCTGGACGCGTCGGGGGCGTTCACCGACCCGCCCGAGCGGCTGGCGCGGCTCGTCCGGTACGAGGCCGGGCGGGCGCTCGCCTGGTACGCCGAGGGGACGCGCCTGATCCCGCTGCTCGACCGGCGCAGCGCGGCGTGCACCGCGGCGATGGCCGGGATCTACCGGCGTCTGCTCGCCCACATCGCCGCCGACCCGGCCCGGGCGCTGGCCGGGCGTCTGTCGCTCACGCCCTGGGCGAAGGCGATGGTCGCGGCCCGGGCGATCGCGGGAGCGGCCCGATGAACGGCGCGATGAACGGCCCGCCCGTGGCGGTGGTGGGCGGCGGCCTCGCCGGCATCACCGCGGCCCTCGCCCTCGCGGAGGCCGGCCGGCCGGTGACCCTGTACGAGGCGCGGCCCCGGCTCGGCGGGGCCACCCACTCCTTCGTCAGAGGCGACCTGACGGCCGACAACGGGCAGCACGTCTTCCTGCGCTGCTGCACGGCGTACCTCGGTCTGCTCGACCGGCTCGGCGGGACGGGGCGGGTACGCCTGCAGGAGCGCTTCGACGTGCCCGTGCTGACCCCGCGGGGCGGACGGGCGCGGCTGCGCCGGGCCGCGCTGCCCGGGCCGTTCCACCTGCTGCCGGCGCTCGCGGGCTACCGCCTGCTGTCCCCCGCCGACCGGCTGCGCGCGGTGCGCGGCGCGTTCGCGCTGCGCGGGCTCGACCCGGCCGCGCCCGCCCTCGACCGGGCCGCGCTCGGCGGCTGGCTGGCCGCCAACGGCCAGCGGGAGGCCGTACGACGGGCGCTGTGGGACCTGTTCGCGGTGGCGGCGCTGAACATCCCGTCCGACGAGGCGGCGCTGGGGCCGGCGGCGATGGTCTTCAGGACGGCCCTGCTGGGCCGCGCCGACGCCGCCGACATCGGCGTGCCGTCCGTGCCGCTCGGCGACCTGCACGGCGGCGCCGCGCTCGCGGCCATCGCCCGGCTGGGCGGCGAGGTGCGGCTGCGGGCGAAGGTGGAGGCGGTGCTGCCGGGGCCCTCGGTCCTCGTGGGCGGCCGGCGGGTCGAGGCGTCGGCCGTCGTCTTCGCCGCGCCGCACGGCCAGGCCGCGCGACTCGTCCCCCCGGACGCGGCGCCGGACCGCGACGCCTGGGCGGGCCTCGGCGCGAGCCCGATCGTCAACGTGCACGTGGTCTACGACCGGCCGGTCACCCGGCTGCCGTTCGCCGCCGTCGTCGGCTCACCGGTGCAGTGGATCTTCGACAGGACCGAGGCGGGCGGGCTCGCCCGGGGCCAGTACCTGACGGTCTCGGTGTCGGCGGCGCGGCACTGGATCGACGTGCCCACGGCCGTGATGCGGGAGGTGTTCCCGCCCGAACTGGAGCGGCTGCTGCCGGCCGCGCGGCAGGCGCGGGTCGTGGACCTGTTCATCACCAGAGAGCGGCGGGCGACCTTCCGGCAGGTCCCGGGGAGCGGAGGGCTGCGCCCCGGCGCGGCCACCCGGTGGCCGGGGCTGTTCCTCGCCGGCGCGTGGACCGACACGGGCTGGCCCGACACGATGGAGGGAGCCGTGCGCAGCGGACTCCAGGCCGCCCGCCTCGTGCGGCGGCATCTCGAACGGGAGCAGGCGCCGTGACCGGCGTCACCACCGGCGTCACCACCGGGGTCGCCACCGGCGCCGCCCGCGCGCAGACCGCCCTGAGGGCGGCCCGCGACCACCTGCTCGGCCTCCAGGCGCCCGAGGGGTGGTGGAAGGGCGAGCTGGCGACCAACGTGACGATGGACGCCGAGGACCTCCTGCTGCGCGAGTTCCTCGGCGTGCGGACCGCGCGGGAGACGGCCGAGGCCGCCCGGTGGATCAGGTCGCAGCAGCGGGCGGACGGCACCTGGGCCAACTTCCACGACGGTCCCGCCGACCTGTCCACCACGGTCGAGGCGTACACCGCGCTGCGCCTGGCGGGCGACCCGCCCTCGGCCCCGCACATGCGCGCCGCCGCCGCATACGCGCGCGGGGCCGGCGGCGTCGGGTCGGCCCGGGTCTTCACCCGGATCTGGCTCGCCCTGTTCGGCCGATGGCGGTGGGAGGACCTGCCGGTCATCCCCCCGGAGATCATGTTCCTGCCGCCGTGGTGCCCGCTGAACGTCTACGACTGGGCCTGCTGGGCGCGGCAGACCATCGTGCCGCTCACGATCGTGACCGCGCACCGGCCGGTCCGCCCGCTGCCGTTCGCCCTGCCGGAGCTGCGGGCCGGGAATGCGCCGCGCCCGCGATGTGAACGGGCCGCGCGTACCGGCTGGGACGCGGCGTTCGCGGCCCTCGACCGCGCCCTGCACCGCTACGAACGGCGGCCGGTGGCCGCGCTGCGCCGCGCCGCGCTGCGGCGGGCCGCCGAGTGGGTCGTGGCCCGCCAGGAGGCCGACGGCTCCTGGGGCGGCATCCAGCCTCCCTGGGTCTACTCGCTGATCGCCCTGAGCCTGAGCGGGTACGGCCTGGACCATCCCGTCATGCGGGCCGGCCTGGCCGGGCTGGACAGGTTCACCATCAGGGAGAACGGCACGCGCCGGCTGGAGGCGTGCCAGTCGCCCGTCTGGGACACCGCGCTCGCGATGACCGCCCTCCTGGACGCCGGCCTGCCCCGCGAGCATCCCGCGCTGGACAGAGCGGGCGGATGGCTGCTGCGCGAGGAGGTGCGCGGGCCCGGCGACTGGGCGGTGCGGCGGCCCGGGCTCGCGCCGGGCGGCTGGGCGTTCGAGTTCGACAACGACGGCTACCCCGACGTCGACGACACGGCGGAGGTGGTCCTCGCGCTGCGCCGGTGGGGCCGGCCCGACGCCCGCCCGGCGGTGGAGCGGGGGCTGCGCTGGATGGCCGGGATGGCCTGCCGCGACGGCGGGTTCGCCGCCTTCGACGCCGACAACACCCGCACGCTGTGCCTGCGGCTGCCGTTCTGCGACTTCGGCGCGGTCATCGACCCGCCGACGGCCGACGTGACCGCGCACGTGGTCGAGGCGCTGGCGGCCGAGGGCCTGGCCCGCTCCCCCGTCGTACGGCGGGCCGTGCGGTGGCTGCTGCGGGCGCAGGAGCCCGACGGCTCGTGGTTCGGCCGATGGGGGGCCAACCACGTGTACGGCACCGGCGCGGTGCTGCCCGCCCTCGCGGCGGCCGGGGTGCCGGCCGGCGCCCCCTGCGTACGGCGGGCCGTGGCCTGGCTGGAGGCGCACCAGCACCCCTGCGGCGGCTGGGGCGAGGACATGCGCTCCTACCGCGACCCCGCGTGGATCGGGCGGGGCGAGCCGACCGCCTCGCAGACGGCGTGGGCCCTCATCGGCCTGCTCGCCGCCGGGGAGCGCGGCCGGTCCGTGGACAGGGGGGCGGCCTGGCTGGCCGGCAGCCAGCGCCCCGACGGCACGTGGGACGAACCGCACTACACCGGGACGGGCTTCCCCGGCGATTTCTTCATCAACTACCACCTCTACCGCCTCGTCTTCCCCCTCAGCGCGCTCGGCCGCTACCTGCGTGCCCGGGAGGTGACGCCATGACCGGCCTGATCGTGTGCACGGCGCTGGGAATGGAGGCCCGGGCCGTCGCCCGCGGCCTGCGTCCCGCGCGTGACCATCCCCGTGTCCGGATCTTCCGCATAGGGATGGGGCCGGACCGGGCGGCGCGCGCGGCGGCCCTGCTCCCACCCGCCGCCGCTCTCGCCGTCACCGGCTTCGGCGGGGCCCTCCACGACGGCCTGCGTCCCGGGGACGTGCTCGTCGCCACCGAGGTCCGCTCCGGCGGCCGGGTCTGGCCGTGCCCGTCGGCCCCGCTGCTCGCCGGAGAGCTCGTCCGGGCGGGGCTGCCCGCCCGCACCGGCCCGCTCGTCACCGCGCCGGGGATAGTGTCGGGCCGCGCCCGGCTCGCCCTGGCCCGCGAGGGCGCGTGCGCCGTCGACATGGAGAGCGCCCCCCTCGCGGAAGCCGCGGGCGGGCGGCCGTTCGCGGCCGTGCGGGTCATCGTGGACACCCCCGGCGCCCCCCTGCTGAACCCCGCCACCGTGGGCGGCGCGGTCGCCGCGCGCCGCGCGCTCGCCCGGGTCGGCCCGGTGCTGGCGCGGTGGGCGGCGGCCGTGGGCCCACGCCGGGTCCTGCTGGCCTCGCCCCGCTCGTTCTGCGCCGGGGTCGAGCGGGCCATCGAGATCGTGGAGCGCGCGCTGGACCGGTTCGGCGCGCCCGTGTACGTGCGCAAGCAGATCGTGCACAACATCCACGTCGTACGCGGCCTGGAGCGGCTCGGCGCGGTGTTCGTCGACGACCTGGCCGAGGTGCCGGAGGGCGCGGTGACCGTCTTCTCCGCGCACGGGGTCGCGCCCGCCGTGCGGGAGGAGGCGGCGCGGCGCGGGCTGCGCGTCGTCGACGCGACCTGCCCGCTGGTCGCGAAGGTCCACGCGGAGGCCCGCAGGTTCGCCGCGCGGGGCGACCTCGTCGTGCTGATCGGCCACGCCGGGCACGAGGAGGTCGAGGGCGTGCTCGGGGAGGTGCCCGGCGCGGGCGTGCTGGTCGAGGACGAGGCCGGCGTCGAGGGGCTGGCCGAGGGCCCGCGGACGGGGCGGGGGGTCGCCTACCTCACCCAGACCACGCTCGCGGCCGACGAGGCCGGGCGGGTCGCGGCGGCGGTCCGGCGGCGCTTCCCGGACGCCGAGGGCCCGCGCGGCGAGGACATCTGCTACGCGACGACCAACCGGCAGCGCGCGGTGCGCGCCGTCGCCGCGGAGGCCGATCTGGTCCTGGTCGTCGGGTCGGCGAACTCCTCCAACGCCCTGCGCCTCACCGAGGTCGCCGCGCGCTCCGGTGACGCCTCTCGACGTGGCGGGGCGCCGCTCGTCCGCCTGGTCGACGGTCCGGGCGACGTCGCGCTCGACTGGCTGCGCGGAGTGCGGACGGTCGGACTGACCGCCGGGGCGTCCACGCCCGGCTCGCTGGTGGACGCCGTCGTGGCGGCCCTCGGCGGACTCGGCCCGCTGGAGGTGGAGGAGCGGCGGGTGACCGAGGAGAACGTCGAGTTCACATTGCCGAAGGAGGTGCGGCCCTGATGCCGATGCCCTTACGCCAGAGCCTGCGCGTGGGCGCATACATCCTGCGCCAGCGGCTGCGCCGGCGGGAGAGGTTCCCGCTGCTGCTCGAACTCGAGCCGTTGTTCGCGTGCAACCTGAAGTGCGCGGGCTGCGGGAAGATCCAGCACCCGGCCGGCGTGCTGAAACAGCGCATGCCGGTCGAGCAGGCGGTGGCCGCGGTCGAGGAGTGCGGCGCCCCGATGGTGTCGATCGCGGGCGGGGAGCCGCTCATGCACCCGCAGATCGGGGAGATGGTCGAGGCGCTGGTGGCGCGCAGGAAGTACGTCTTTTTGTGCACCAACGCGCTGCTGATCCCGCGCAGGATCGACCGGTTCACGCCCTCGCCGTACTTCGCCTGGGCGGTCCACATCGACGGCCTGCGCGAGCGGCACGACGCGTCGGTGTGCAAGGAGGGCGTGTTCGACGAGGCGGTCGCGGCGGTGCGCGAGTGCCGGCGGCGCGGCTTCCGCGTCACCACCAACACCACGTTCTTCGCCGGGGACAGCCCGCGCACGGTCGTCGAGGTGCTCGACTTCCTCAACGACGAGCTGCGCGTCGACCAGATGACGATCTCGCCGGGGTACGCCTACGAGAAGGCGCCCGACCAGGACTGCTTCCTGGGCGTGCGGCAGACGCGGGAGCTGTTCCGCGCCGCGTTCGCGGGCGGCAACCGCAGGCGGTGGCGGTTCAACCACTCGCCGCTGTTCCTCGACTTCCTGGAGGGGAAGACCGACTTCCCCTGCACGGCCTGGGCGATCCCGTCCTACTCGGTGTTCGGCTGGCAGCGGCCCTGCTATCTGATGGCCGACGGGTACGCGAAGACCTACCGGGAGCTGGTCGAGGAGACCGACTGGGACTCCTACGGCCGGGGGCGGGACGCGCGCTGCGCCAACTGCATGGCGCACTGCGGCTACGAGCCGACGGCGGTCTTCGCCACCCTCGGCTCGCTGCGCGAGTCGCTGCGCGCGCTGCGCGGCACCTGACGGTTCCACGCCTCAGGGGCGGCCGAAGCGGCGGGCGAGGACGCGGAAGGCGCCGGGCGCGGCCCCGTGCAGGCGGGCGGGCAGGCGCAGCCAGGCCGGCACGTACACCTCCGCGCGCCCGCGCTCGACGGCGGCCGCGATGGCCCGGGCCACCCG
>NZ_JBFAOO010000255.1:0-8908 GCF_040675265.1 Microbispora sp. NPDC049633 | reverse complement strand
GGGGACAGGTCGACGGCGGTGACCCGCAGCCGCTCCGCGAGGTCCGGCGGCGCGGCGGCGAGCACCCGGGCGGCCAGGAGGCCGTCGCCGCTGCCCATGTCCACGAGATCGACCGGGTGGGGCCGGCCGAGGGCGGCGTCGACCCGCCGGAGCAGGCGCAGCACCGCCTCGGCGAAGACCGGCGAGGCGTGCACCGATGTCCGGAAATGCCGGTCGGGGCGCTCCCGCAGGTAGAAGCCCCGCTCGCCGTAGAGCGCCCGCCGCATGGCCTCCCGCCAGGTGACTTCCACAGGGCTTCACGGTACCGACACGCCGGGGCCGTGACGAAAAGTAGTCACTTTCGTACTTATGGCTCAACATAGGCCTGTGAGAAACGGGACAAAATCGGACCGTCGGGTTGGGACGACCGAGGCGTGCCTGCCCGGCTGAGCCACGCCCGGCAGGGCTTGATCTGGCAGACATGACCTGGAGCCGGGTCGGCGGGAGCGCCGCCGCTACGCTGAACCGAGGGGAGGCGTCATGGACACAAGTGACCGCCCGGCGCGGCTCGCCGTGGGAGTGCTCGGCGCGGGACGGGTCGGCTCCGTGCTCGGAGCCGCGCTCATGCTCGCGGGTCATCGGGTGGTGGCGGCCAGCGGGGTGTCCGACGCGTCGGCGCGACGGGCCGCCGACCGCCTCGGCCTGAAGCTCAGCAGGCCGGACGAGGTGATCGCCAAATCCGAGCTCGTGCTGCTCACCGTGCCGGACGACGTGCTGCCCGGCCTCGTGTCCGGCCTCGCCGCCACCGGCGCCGACCTGCGCGGCAAGCTCCTCGCGCACGCGAGCGGCGCGTACGGCCTGGGCGTGCTGGATCCCGCGGCCGAGGCGGGCGCGCTGCCGCTCGCGCTGCACCCCGTGATGACGTTCACCGGCAGGAGCGACGACCTGACCCGGCTCAACGGCTGCTCGTTCGGCGTCACCGCGCCCGACCTGCTGCGGCCGGTGGCCGAGGCCCTGGTGATCGAGATGGGCGGCGAGCCGGTCTGGATCGCCGACCGGGACCGGCCGCTCTACCACGCCGCCCTGGCCGGCGCCGCGAACCACATGGTGACGCTCGTGGCCGAGTCACAGGAACTGCTCGCGAAGATCGGCGTGGAGCACCCGGGCCGGATGCTCGCCCCGCTGCTGAGCGCCGCCCTCGACAACGTGCTGCGCCTGGGCATCAGCGGGCTCACCGGGCCCGTGGTGCGCGGCGACGCGGGCACGGTGCGCAAGCACGTCGACGCGCTCATCCTGGCCGCCCCCGAGGCCGCGGACGCGTACGTCGCCCTCGCTAGACTCACCGCCGACCGGGCGCTCGCGGCGGGGCTGCTCAAGCCGGAGGCGGCCGAACGCCTGCTGGACGCCCTGGGAGGGAACATATGGACCTGACCGTCGCCACCGACCGGGCCGGCCTCGTCAAGGCGAGGGACGCGCTCGGCCCCGGGAGGACCGCCCTGGTCCCCACGATGGGGGCGCTCCACGAGGGCCACAGGTCGCTCATCCGGCTGGCGCGCGAGCACGCCGACCACGTGGTGGTCAGCGTGTTCGTCAACCCCCTGCAGTTCGGCCCCGGCGAGGACTTCTCCCGCTATCCCCGTACGTTCGACGCCGACCTCCGGGCGTGCGAGGAGGAGGGCGTGGGCGTGGTCTTCGCGCCCTCGGCCGACGACATGTACCTGCCGGACCGCCAGGTGGAGGTCTCGGCGGGCGGCATGGGCGGGGTGGTCGAGGGCGCCTTCCGGCCCGGCCACTTCGACGGCGTGCTGACCGTGGTGCTCAAGCTGTTCAACCTGGTGCGGCCGGACGTCGCGGTCTTCGGGCAGAAGGACGCCCAGCAACTCGCGCTGATCCGGCGGATGGTGGCCGACCTCGACGTCCCCGTGTCGATCGTCGGCGCGCCGACCGTGCGGGAGCCCGACGGTCTCGCGCTGTCGAGCCGCAACAGGTATCTGTCCGAGGCCGACCGCCGTACCGCGCTCGCGCTGTCGCGGGCGCTGCGGGCCGGCGCGGCACGGGCCGGGACGGCGGGGCCGGCCGGAATCCTCGACGCCGCGCGGGCCGTGCTGGAGGAGGCCGCCCGCTTCGACCCGCCGCTGCTGCTCGACTATCTGATCCTGGCCGATCCCGCGACGTTCGGGCCGGTGGGCGACGACCACCGGGGCGAGGCCGTCCTCGCCGTCGCCGCCAAGGTCGGCACCACCCGTCTCATCGACAACGTGGTCCTGACCCTTTAGGGAACTCGGGCTCCCCCGGCCCGCAGGGTGAACCAGAAGGTGGGGAACGGGTTCGTGCCGGGTGTGACGTCGGCCAGCTCCCAGCCGGCGAACCTGGCCCGCAGCTCGTCGGCGGTGACCCCGGAGAACGTGTCGTCAAGCGTTCCGGGGCCGTAGCCGAACATCAGCAGCCGTGCGCCGGGAGCGGCGCGCCTGGTGAGTCCTTCGGCGTAGGCGTCGCGGCGGTGCGGCGGGATGCCGCAGTAGCAGCTCAGGTCGAAGAACAGGTCGTAGGAGCCGGGCACGTCCGCCTCGTCGAGCCTCGTGGCGTCCGCGTGCAGCAGCCGTACGGCCACTCCCGCTGCCTCGGCCTTCTCCCGGGCCTGCTCGACCGCGCGCTCGACCAGGTCGACGGCCACGACCTCCCAGCCGTGTCGGGCCAGATATATGGCGTTTGTCCCGGTGCCGCAGCCGAGCTCCAGCGCGCGGCCGGGCGGCAGGGCGTCGCGCCCCTCGATCAGGGCCACCAGTTCGGGCGGCGTCACGCCGGTGTCCCACGGCGGCTTGCCGGCCCGGTAGTACTCCTCCAGCGCCCGGCGCACCGCCTCCTCGTGGTCCGCGTCCTGAATCGTGTCCGGCCTGTCCATGATCGCGCTCCTGGTTGTTAGAGGCTAACTCTAGTGTTCGACTCTAGAGATAGACTCATGCCGTGGACACCGTCAAGAGGCCGGACAAACGGGCCGAGCGCTCGCGCCGCACACGGGAGAAGATCATCGAGGCGGCGCGGGAGCTGTTCGTCGCGCAGGGCTATGGGGCCACGAGCCTGCAGGAGGTCGCCGACCGGGCGGGCGTGGCCGTCCAGACGGTCTACTTCGTCTTCGGCAACAAGCGCACGTTGTTCAAGCACGTCGTGGACACGTCCATCGCCGGCGACACCGAGCCGGTGGCGACCATGGACCGTGAATGGTTCCGCGCCGCGTGCGCCGCGCCCACCGCGGCCGGTCAGCTGCGCGCGCACGTTCGCGGCGCAAGTGAGATCCTCGGCCGGGTCGCCCCGCTCATGCCGATGATCGAGTCCGCCGGGGCCGCCGATCCGCAGATCGCCGCGCAGTGGCCCGACGGCCCCGATCCGCGCTACGTCGTGCAGCACGCCGCGGCCCAGGCGCTGGCCGGCAAGCCCGGCGTCCGCCCCGACGTCACCGCCGAGATGGCCGCGGACCTGCTGTTCTGCCTGCTCAGCCCGCAGCTTTACCTGCTGTTCGTGCGGGACCGCGGCTGGTCGCCGGACAGGTGGGAGGAATGGGCCTACGGCACTCTGGCCGCCCAGCTCTGCGCGGACCCCGCGGCGGGCACGGGTGGCGCCGACGGCCGTGGCCGGGGGGACGCCGGATAGGAGGGGCCGGGGCGGCAGCATCGCACGGGGGGCGTTATCGTCATTATGACGAAAGGGGATCCCCTCATGGTGGCGCTCGCACGCAGACTCACCGCCCCCGCACCCGGCTGGACCGTCGAGGCCGACGCCGTCGTGATCGGGTCCGGCATCGCCGGCCTCACCGTGGCGCTGCGCCACGTCGAACTCGACCCCCGGGCGCGGGTGCTCGTGGTCACCAAGGACGTGCTGTCGGCCGGGTCCACCCGCTGGGCCCAGGGCGGTATCGCCGCCGTCCTCGACCCCGAGGACACCCCCGACGAGCACCTGAGGGACACCCTCGTCGCCGGGGTCGGCCTGTGCGACGAGGAGGCCGTACGCGTCCTGGTCACCGAGGGCCCCGACGCGCTGAAGCGGCTGATGAGCCACGGCGCCGAGTTCGACCGGGGCACCGACGGCGAGCTCCAGCTCACCCGCGAGGGCGGCCACCGCCGCAACCGGATCGTGCACGCGGGCGGCGACGCGACCGGCGCCGAGGTGCAGCGGGCTCTGGTCGAGGCCGTGCTGGCCGAGCCGCGCATCGAGGTCATCGAGCACGCCCTCGCCCTCGACCTCCTGCTCGACGCCGAGGGCCACGCCTGCGGGGTCACGCTCCACGTCATGGGGGAGGGCGCCCGCGACGGCGTCGGCGCCGTACGGGCCGGGGCCGTGGTGCTGGCCAGCGGCGGCATGGGCCAGGTCTACGCGGCCACCACCAACCCCGTCGTGTCCACCGGGGACGGCGTGGCGCTGGCCCTGCGGGCCGGCGCGGTCGTCAGGGACATCGAGTTCGTGCAGTTCCACCCCACGGTCCTGTGGCTGGGGGAGGGCTCGACCGGCCAGCAGCCCCTCGTCTCCGAGGCCGTACGCGGCGAGGGCGCCGTGCTGATCGACTCGGACGGCGAGCGTTTCATGCGGGGCGTGCACGAGCTGGCCGACCTCGCGCCCCGCGACGTGGTCGCCAAGGCGATCATGCGCCGGATGGCGCGGACCGGCGCCGACCACGTCTACCTCGACGCCACCCACTTCGGCGAGGAGAAGTGGCGCTCCAGGTTCCCCACGATCCTCGCCGTCTGCCGCGAGCACGGCATCGACCCCGTCACCGAGCCCATCCCCGTCGCCCCCGCCGCCCACTACGCGAGCGGCGGCGTGCGCACCGACCTGTACGGCAGGACCAGCGTGCCCGGCCTGTACGCCTGCGGAGAGGTGGCCTGCACGGGCGTGCACGGCGCCAACCGGCTGGCCTCCAACTCCCTGCTGGAAGGGCTCGTCTACGGCGAGCGCATCGCCGCCGATCTGGCCGCGAAGAAGCCCACCCCGCGCGAGCCCGCACGGGACGACCGGCCCGAGGGCCTGGCCGACCCGCGTACGCGCCCGAGGGTCCAGGGCCACATGAGCCGGGGCGCCGGGGTGCTGCGCAGCGACCGGAGCCTCGCGCAGGTCGCCCGCGCGCTCTCCGACGCCCGCTGGACGCCGGTCGCGGTCGAGCCCTGCACCGAGTCGTGGGAGGCGACCAACCTCCTCACGGTGGCCTCCGCACTGGTCGCCGCGGCGGCCGTGCGCGAGGAGACCCGCGGCTCCCACTGGCGGGAGGACCACCCCGACCGCGACGACGCCCGCTGGCGGGCGCACATCGACATCGCGCTGACTGCGGAGGGACTGACCTTGACGTACACGCCTCACGAGGAACTGCGGACCGAGCTGGACAAGGCCGGCCTCGACCCGGACATCGTGCTCGGTCTCGTCCGGGCCGCGCTGGAGGAGGACCTGGCCGGGGGACAGGACGTGACCTCGGTCGCCACCATCCCCGCCGGCCAGCGAGCCGTCGCCGACGTGGTGGCGCGCAAGGAGGGCGTCGTCGCCGGCCTCGCCGTGGCCGAGACCGTCTTCCGCCAGGCCGGCGGGCAGGTCGAGGTCGAGCGGCACGCCGCCGACGGCGACCGGGTGCGCCCCGGCGACGTGGTGCTGACCGTGCGGGGCACCACCAGGGACCTGCTCACGCTGGAGCGCACCGCGCTCAACTTCCTCACCCACCTGTCCGGCATCGCCACCCAGACCCGCCGCTGGGTGGACGCCGTGGAGGGCACCGGCGCCCGGATCCGCGACAGCCGCAAGACCCTGCCCGGGCTGCGCGCGCTGGAGAAGTACGCCGTCCGGGCCGGTGGCGGGGTCAACCACCGGATGGGCCTGCACGACGCCGCGCTGATCAAGGACAACCACGTCGTCGCCGCCGGAGGCGTCGCCGAGGCGTTCCGCGCCGTACGGCAGGCCTTCCCCGGCCTGCCGATCGAGGTCGAGGTGGACCGGATCGACCAGATCGAGCCGGTCCTGGCCGAGGGCGCCGACGAGATCCTGCTCGACAACTTCACCGTGGACCAGCTCGCCGAGGCCGTACGGCTGGTGGCCGGGCGGGCGCGACTGGAGTCGAGCGGCGGGCTGACCCTGGACATGGCCCGCGCCGTCGGCGAGACGGGGGTCGACTACCTGGCCGTCGGCGCGCTCACCCACTCGGCCCCGGCACTCGACCTGGGCCTGGATCTTCGTGAGGCATAATCAGGGAATGCTGCTCACCATCGACGTCAGCAACACCCACACTGTGCTGGGCCTGTTCGAGGGTGAAGAGGTGATCGAGCACTGGCGGATCGCCACCGATCCGCGCCGCACCGCGGACGAGATCGCGGTGGTGCTCCAGGGTCTCCTCGGGCAGTCGCCGCTGCTCAAGGACGCCGACATCAGCGGCATCGCGATCTGTTCCACGGTCCCGTCGGTGCTCAACGAGATGCGGGAGATGTCCCGGCGCTACTACGGCGACGTCACGGCCGTGGTCGTCGAGCCCGGCGTCCGCACCGGCGTCCCGGTGCGGATGGACAACCCCAAGGAGGTCGGCAGCGACCGCATCGTGAACGCGCTCGCCGCCACCGCCCTGTACGGCGGGCCGTGCGTGATCGTGGACTTCGGCACGGCCACGTCGTTCGACGCGGTCTCGGCCCGGGGCGAGTACGTCGGCGCGGTGACCGCCCCCGGCCTGGAGATCTCGGTGGACGCGCTCGCCACGGCCGGGGCCCAGCTGCACAAGGTCGAGCTGGTCCGGCCGCGGTCGGTGATCGCCAAGAACACGGTGGAGGCGCTCCAGTCGGGCATCATCTACGGCTTCGCCGGCCTGGTGGACGGCATCGTGGACCGCATGACGGCCGAGCTGGCCTCCGACCCCGACGACGTCACCGTGGTCGCCACGGGCACCGGTGCGCCGCTGATCATCGGCGAGGCCCGTACCATCGACGTGCACGAGCCCTGGCTCACGCTGATCGGCCTGCGGCTGGTCTACGCCCGTAACGCGTCCTGACGACTCCCTCGCGTACGGGACCATAGAGGGCAGGATCCCGTTCAGAGAGGACTGACGTGATGGACGCCGACTGGGTGGCGCGTTTCGCCGATGAGGTCATCGCCGAGGCTGAACGGCGCGCACCGGGCAAACCCATCGTCTGCGCGTCCGGCCTCAGCCCGTCGGGCCCGATCCACCTGGGCAACCTGCGCGAGGTCATGACGCCGCATCTGGTGGCCGACGAGATCAGACGGCGGGGTCACGAGTGCGTGCACATCATCTCGTGGGACGACTTCGACCGCTTCCGCAAGGTGCCGGTGGGCATCGACCCCTCGTGGAACGAGCACATCGGCAAGCCGCTGACCACCGTCCCGGCCCCGCCCGGCAGCGAGTACCCGAACTGGGCCGAGCACTTCAAGGCGCCGATGATCGCCGCGCTGAACGAGCTCGGGGTGGAGTTCCAGGGCATCAGCCAGACGCAGATGTACACCTCCGGGGCGTACCGGGAGCAGGTGCTGCTCGCCATGCGCGAGCGGCGGCGGATCGACGCGATCCTCGACCAGTACCGCACCAAGAAGGCGAAGGCCAAGGAGGTCACGGACGCCGACGAGGCCGCCGCGATCGAGGGCTCGGGGGCCGCGAGCGAGGACGACGGTTCCGGCGCCGGGGGCTACTACCCCTACAAGCCCTACTGCTCGGCCTGCGACCGCGACCTGACCACGGTCACCTCCTACGACGACGAGACCACCGCGATGTCGTACACCTGCGTGTGCGGCCACAGTGAGACCGTCCTGCTGTCCGAGCACACCCGCGGCAAGCTGGTGTGGAAGGTCGACTGGCCGATGCGCTGGGCGTACGAGGGCGTGGTCTTCGAGCCGTCGGGCGTGGATCACAGCTCGCCGGGCTCGTCGTTCGTCGTCGGCGGTCAGATCGTCCGCGAGGTGTTCGACGCGCCGCAGCCGATCGGGCCGATGTACGCCTTCGTCGGCATCAGCGGCATGGCCAAGATGAGCAGCTCCAAGGGCGGCGTGCCGACCCCGGCCGACGCTCTGTCGATCATGGAGCCCGCGCTGCTGCGCTGGCTCTACGCCCGCCGCCGTCCCAACCAGTCGTTCAAGGTCTCCTTCGACCAGGAGATCCAGCGGATGTACGACGAGTGGGACACGCTGACCAGGAAGGTTCAGGACGGCACGGCGCTGCCGGCCGACCAGTCGGCCTACCGGCGGGCGTCGAGCACCGCGTCCAGGACGCTGCCGGAGACGCCGCGGCGGCTGCCCTACCGCACCCTCGCCTCCGTCGTGGACATCGCCACCGGGCACGAGGAGCAGACGCTGCGCATCCTGCGCGCGTTCGACCCGGAGATCGCCGGGCTGGACGAGCTGCGACCGCGGCTCGACCGCGCCCAGCACTGGGTGAACACCTACGTGCCCGCTGAGGAGCGCACGCAGGTGCGCGAGACGCCCGACAAGGAGCTGCTCGACACGCTCGGCGAGCAGGACCGCGAGTCGCTGCGCCTGCTGGCGGAGGGCCTCGACGCGCACTGGTCGCTCGACGGGCTGACCACGCTCGTGTACGGCGTGCCGAAGGTGCAGGCCGGGCTCGACATGGACGCCAAGGCGGCCACGCCCGAGCTGAAGGCGGCCCAGCGGGCCTTCTTCGCCCTGCTCTACCGGCTGCTCGTCGGCCGCGACACCGGCCCGCGTCTGCCCACGCTGCTGCTGGCCGTGGGCCGCGACCGGGTGCGTGAGCTGCTCGGTCGCGCCTGAGCGCGCCGTGTCTCATGGCCCGGGGGCGGGCCGCACCGCCGATTAGCTATGGCCGCGGGGCGGGCGGGCGCGCCGCGCGCCCCCCGGGGGGGCGCGCGCCCGGGGCCGCCCGCCCCCCGGCCCGCGGGCGCCCCGGGGCGGGACGCCCGCGCACCGGCCGGCGGTCCCGGCCCCGGCA
>NZ_JBFAOO010000254.1:0-8957 GCF_040675265.1 Microbispora sp. NPDC049633 | reverse complement strand
AAAACACGCTCATACATTACCACATACCCCCCCCCGTCCCTCCTCCGCGCGCCCGTCCACCCCATCCCGTTTTTCCCCTCGGGGGGGGGCGGGGCGCCCCCCCCCCCGCCCACCACCAGGCCCGACACCGTAAGCCTGGCCTGAGACGTGTCCTTACACCTCGTCAGCCTCGATCTTTCGTGCTCATCCGGTGGCTGGCTGATCGGTTCGGGTGGAATGTGATTTCGCTCCAGGTCGGCGAGCTGGCCTCGCTTGATGTTGGTGACGAAGCAGGTGAAGCGGTGCCCGTCGATGTGGGTGAAGCGCAACTGCGCGCCGGGGTGAGGGCGCTCTTTGCGCACGATCAGGCGCATCCCCTTGGGCCGGCCGTCCAGTTTCACCAGGCCGGTCAGCTCGGCTACCCAGGCGCCGGGCCGGACCTTGCCCTCTGCGTCGTAGGCAGGCGTCCAGGCCTGCTGGGGCAGGGCAAGGATCGCGGCCTGGATCTCCTCGGTGAGGGTGAACCCGATCGAGTACGACAGCCGCCGCCCGGGCCGGGACAGCCAGGACAGGAACTCGTGGGTGCCGCCGCCGGACTCGGTGCGGATCAGTCCTCAATCACCTCCTGGAGCTCGCCGTTGAAGAGAAGGTCTTGCCCTCGAACCCACTGCGCGAGATCAAGTGGGCTCCGCCCAAGTCGACGGAAGCCGTCGACCCTCGGACGGTGGTCAATCCTCGTCAGGCGGGGGCGCTGCTCGCTGCGGTGACCTACGTTGGCCGTTCGCGGGGGCCGCGCATGATGGCCCTGTACGCCTGCACGTACTACGCCGCGCTTCGCCCTGAGGAAGCCGCGGGCCTCCGGCGGGAGAACTGCCAGTTGCCCGATGAAGGCTGGGGCATGCTGACCCTGGAGAAGGCGCGCCCACAGGCGAACAAGCGCTATACCGACTCGGGGGAAGCGCACGACGAGCGCGGCCTGAAGCGAGGTCGCATGCTCGCCACACTGGGGTGTGGCTTGGGCGTCGTCTATCCTCACGCCCGTCGATGACTGGTCCGACCTGGTCAACCAGCCACCAAGATCGTTTCGCGCATATTTCGCGATCACTGACATGCGGCTGCCTACGGCTGCATCTGGCTGCACATGATCGCCGGGCGGTTCGGAGAAGCCCCAGGTGAGGGGCTGTTTGGCCTGATCAAAGAGTGCCCCCGGCAGGATTCGAACCTGCGGCACCCGCTTTAGGAGAGCGGTGCTCTATCCCCTGAGCTACGGAGGCATGATGTGCATCAGTAAGCCTAGCGAAAGGTTGGGCCCGCTCGCGCCTCCACCGGGGGTGTCGTTTCGAGTTCCCCGGTCACCGGCGGGCTGACCTGCGGTAAAGGCATGGCAAGTCGCCGTACGGCCGCGTAGGTCGGGCGGTTACCGTCGCTGGCCGTGACCGTTACGCGACGTGGAGCCGCGCGTGGGCTGCGATCGGCGGTGCTCGTCGTGGCGCTGCTCGTGCCGGCGTTCCTGGCCTCGGGCATGCTCATGGCCGACTTCACCGGCTACGGGGAACGGGCGCGGAGCGAGTTCGCACCGGACGCGGCCGTCCGGGCGGAGCCGGCCGGGACGGCGCGTGCGGGGCGTGGCGGAGCGCCCGCCGTGACCGTGGGAGACCGGATGCCCGGCGCGAGGCCGAGTGTGCCGCCCGCCGGGGACGCCCCAGAAGCCCGGAGAATCGCCGTGGTGCCGATGGCGGGGGCGGTGCGGGAGCCCCTGCTGGATCCGACTCCGGTGCCCGAGCCGACCGGCCCAGCGCGTCTCTACGAGGGGCTCGTACGGATCCTTCCGATCGCCCGGCCGGTCCGTGAGGTCGTCCAAGCGGATGCCCCGGCGGTGCGACGTCCGGCGGAGGCGAAGCCGGAGCCGGAGCCGGAGCCGCGCGAGGAGACGACCTTCAGGTGTGCGCCCGAGTGGCGGGACACATGGTTGTGGGAGCTCTGCCGGGAACAAGAGGCTCACTCCGAAGGCGGGCGATGAGCTGGAAACGCGCAAATGCGACGTGACCGGTCGATAGCGCTTGTGCGAACCGGGGCTCGGACACACAGGGCGCTGTAGTAACGTGCGTCCCTGACCCAGGTCACGAGTTCGCAAACGGGGGAGTCGATCGTGTCATCTCCTCGATCAGCCCGGCTGATCGCGGTCGTCACGGTGATGACTTCGCTGGCCGTCTCCGTGTCGTACGGCACGGCCGCGGCCGCCTCGGCAGGCGTCACGACCACCGCGCGGGAATCGACGACCGCCTGGGCCGGCGAGCTCGGCAAGGAGCCCACCTCGCTGACCGAGCTGCGGCGAGAGGCCCAGAAGGCGTACAAGTCCATCGAGGACGCGAACAGGGCGCTGGTGGCGCGCCAGAAGAAGTTCGGCGCCGTGGAGAAGGAGATGGTGGCCAAGCTCGAGAGCCTCCAGCAGGCCACGGCGGAGCTCAACAAGATGCGCAAACCGCTGTCCGACCTGGCGTCGTCGCTGTATCAGGACCCGTCTGTCGACGGGCTCAGCCCGTTCTTCCGGGTGGGAAACGGCACGGACACGCTTCGGAGGATCGCCGACCTCGATCACCTGGTGGCCGGGCGCAACAACGTGCTCGGCGACGCGATCAAGTTGCTGGAGCGGCAGCAGCAGCTCGCCCAGGAGGCCCAGGAGCTCCGGGCGGCGAGCCTCCTGCAGGAGGCGCAGCTGAACGCCCAGGTGGCCGCTCTGCGCAAGCGCTCGTCCACTCTGGTGCGATCGCTGACCAAGGCGTTGATCAAGCTCGGCGTCAAGATCGGCGACGGGACGCAGGGGGCGGGGGGATGCGACCCCACCAGGATCACCCAGGCGGAGCAGTACCCGAACGGCCTGCTGCCGAAGAACATCCTGTGCCCCCTGCCGCAGAACGGGGAGACGCTGCGGGCGGACGCGGCGATCGCCTTCGCCGATCTCAACATCGCCTACAAGAAGCGGTTCGGCACCTCGATGTGCATCTCCGACAGCTACCGCAGCCTCAGCGAGCAGCAGTCGGTCTACTATCGGCGGCCCGGTTTCGCGGCCACTCCCGGTAAGAGCAACCACGGGCTGGGGCTCGCCGTCGACCTGTGCGGCGGCGTGCAGAACTTCCGTTCGGCGCAGTTCAACTGGCTGGAGGCCAACGGCAAGCGGTTCGGCTGGTTCCACCCCGACTGGGCTTACAGCAGCCCCTTCGAACCCTGGCACTGGGAGTACGACCCCAAGCTCGGCTCGCTCCTCTGACGGGCCCGGCGGCTGGACGAAGACGGGCCCGTCGAAGGCTTCCAGCAGGCTCCGGCGAGCACCGCCTGACCCTGTTTCGAGGTCAGCGCCGACCGGAGAGGTCGAGCCGGGCGAGTTCGCGGCGGGAGCGGATGCCGAGCTTCCGGAAGGCGCGGTACAGATGGTGTTCGACGGTCCGCGGGCTCAGGAACAGTTGTGCCGCGATCTCCCTGCTGGTGCCGCCGTCCGCCGCCAGCCGGACCACCTGAAGCTCCTGTGCGGTGAGCCGCTCCACCGGATCGACGGCCGTGGGTTCCGCCGGCAGGAGGACCTCGCCGGTCGCGTGCAGCTCGGCCCGTGCCCGCTGGACCCACGGCGCGGCACGCAGGCGCTCGAAGACGGCCAGCGCCGAGCGCAGCGGCACCCGTGCGTCACTGCGTCGCCTGGCCCGCCGCAGCCACTCTCCGTACAGCAGCTCGGTGCGGGCCCGCTCGAACGGCCGCCCTGACCCCTCGTGCGCCGTCAGAGCGCGCAGGTAGTCGGTCTCGTCGTCGCTCAGCAGGGCGCGGCAGCGCGCGCTCAACGCCTCTGCCCAGTGCTGCCCGCCGGCCCGCGCCCATGCCTCGATGCGGCGCAGCGGTTCGGCCGCCCGCTCGGGCTCCCCCAGCCGTACGGCCGCCTCCACCTGGTCGGCACTCGCCGCGACGAGCCCGGACGCGTGCCGCAACGGACCGCGTACGGCGGCCTCCAGCCGATCGAGAGCCGCTGCGTGACGGCCCAGCCCGAGATCGAGCAGGCTCAGCGCCGCGACACCGGCCATGCCCCCGGTGTCGAGCTCCTGACTGGCCAACCGCACGCAACGCTCCTCGTCGCCCTCGATCGCGGCGACCCGCGCCAGCACCGAGTTGAGCCGGGGCACCCGCTGCTCCAGTCCGATGTCGTGGACCAGCCGGACGGCCTCCGCGACGGACATCTCGGCATCGCGGTGCAGTCCGGCCTGCACCTGCACGCCCGCCAGGTCCTGCAGCACCTGTGGCAGCGTGCCGACGAGCCCATGCCGGCGACACCGGCCGATCTCGGCCTCGGCCAGCTCGGCCGAGGCCGTGTCGTCCCCGATGATCATCGCGCAGAAGGCACCCCACGCCATCGTCAGTCCGCCCGCCGGGTGCCCCGCCCACGCGGCGGCGCCCGGCACGGCGCCCGGCACGGCGCCCGGCCGGGCCGTACCGGCCAGGAAGTCCGGCGCCGGTCGTGGCGTGGCGGCCACGAACTCGGTGAGCAGAGGCAGCCCACGCGCGTAGTCGTCCTGTACGAGAGCCGCCATCCCCGCCACCATCGGGTCGCACAACCCCAACTCGCGCAGCCGTTCCGCCGCGGCGAGGATCGCATCCCGGTCGCCGTAGAACCAGCCGTACCCCGCGCTGGTGCGCAGCATCGCCGCGGCCTGCTCCGGGTCCGCGGGCGCCGAGCGTTCGACCAGCACGCGGGCCGCCAGCCGCCGCTCGCCCACCTCGAACTCCACGGCCGCCCGCACCGGCGCCAGCTCGGCCAGCGACTCCGGGTCGTCGACCAGACGCTCGGCCTGGTCAACCAGGTCGGCGGCCTGCTTGGGGTGCCCGGCGGACAGTGCCAGCCGCGCCGCCTCACCCAACCGCCCGGCCCGTGAACGCGGGTGCGGGGTGAGCCGCGCGGCCTGCTCGTACAGGCCCGCCGCGGCGGCGTAGGCGGTGCGGGCACGGGCGCGCTCGGCCGCGCGGGCGATCACCTCCGCGACCCGCTCGTCCGTCTTCGTGGTCGCCGCGGCGAGGTGCCTGGCCCGGCAGTCGTCGTCCGTGGCCGCGCCCGCCAGCGCCTCGTGCACCGCGATCCGCCGTGCCAGCGCCGCACCGTGGTAGGCGGCGGTGGCGATCAGGGGGTGGCGGAAGGTCACGACGTTGGCGGTCACGTCGACCAGCCCGGCCTGCTCGGCCTCCGCCAGATCCTCCAGCCCCACATCCAGCGCGCCGGCCGCCCCCAGCAGCGTCGGCAGGTGCCCGCGCCCCTCGGCGGCGGCCGTGAGCATCATCAGGCGGGTCCTCTCGGGCAGCAGCGCGATCCGCGACCGGAACGAGGCGAGCACCCGATCGGAGACGGGCATGGGCCCGGCGGCGAAGTGGTGGCTCCGCCGCGCCGCGGCGAACTCGATGAGCGCCAGCGGGTTGCCCGCCGACTCCTCGATCACCTGCTCACGGCTGCTCGGCGCGAGTTTCCGGTCGGCCAGCAGCAGGGCCGCGTCCTGCGGCGACAGACGCGACGGCCGCAGCTCGGGGAGGCCGGTGGCCGCGAAGCCCTCCTCCCTCGCGCCGAACAGCATGGCCACACCTTCGGCGTTCAGCCGCCGGGCGGCGAAGCGCAACGCGTCGGCGCTCGCCTGGTCCAGCCAGTGCGCGTCGTCCACCAGGCAGAGCAACGGACCGTCGACGGCCACCTCGGCGAGGAGGGTCAGCACGGCCAGCCCCGTCAGAAACCGGTCGGGTCCGCCCGGCTGCCCGTCCTGCGGCGGCGCCAGCACCGCCCGCAGCGCGTCGGCCTGTGGCCGGGGCAGGACGCCGATCCGATCCTGGACCGGCCACAGGAGCTGCACCAGACCGGCGAAGGCCAGGTCGGCCTCGGCCTCGAGACCCGTGACCCGCAATGTCCGGAGCCCGGTCTCCTCCGCGTAACCGGCGGCCCAGGACAGGAGTGCGGACTTGCCTATCCCACTCTCGCCCCGCAGGACGAGGCCGCCGCTGCGGCCGGTGCGCGCCGCGTCCACGAGGGCTCGGATCGCGGCCTGCTCGTCCACCCTCCCGTACAGCACAAGCGCCCCCGCTCGGTAAGTACGTACATCTGACACCCGTACCGCAGTACCGAAACCTTACCGATTCGGCCCGTAACCGCCCGCTCGTACCGTCGGACCGGCACAGACGCTCACCTGAAGTGGGGAGGACGACATGAGCGAACTGCTGGAGCCGACGACCCTGGGCACGCTTGACCTGCCCAACCGTCTGGTCATGGCTCCGATGACCCGCAACCGCGCGCGGAACGGCCTGGTGAACGCCCTCACGGTGGACTACTACGGCCAGCGCGCGGGAGCCGGGCTCGTCATCGCGGAGAGCACCCAGCCCTGCGTGCTGGGCCAGGGCTACATCGACACGCCAGGCCTGCACACGCCTGAGCAGGCAGCCGCCTGGCGGCTGGTCACGGACGAGGTGCACCGGCGTGGCGGCCGCATCTTCGTCCAGCTCATGCACGCGGGCCGGATGGGCCACCCCTACCTGTATCCGGGCGGCGACCTCCCCTGGGCGCCGTCGCCGATCCGGTGCGACAGCGAGCGGCTCTACACGCCCACAGGTCTGCTCGACCTGCCGACGCCACGGCAGATGACCACGGCGGACATCGCCCAGGTCATCGAGGAGTTCGCCGTCGCGGCCAGGTACGCCATGGATGCGGGCTTCGACGGTGTCGAGGTGCACGGGGCGAGCGGCTACCTCGTCCATCAGTTCCTGTCGGACAACACCAATCGGCGCACCGACGCCTACGGCGGATCCGTCGAGGGGCGCATCCGCTTCGCCGTCGAGGTCGTGCAGGCGGTCGCCGACGTCATCGGCCCGGCCCGCACGGGAATCCGCATCTCGCCCGGCATCACCTACAACGGAATCGACGAGAGCGACCCCGACTCGCTCTATCCCGAGCTGGCTCGTGCGCTGGCCCCGTACGGCCTGGCCTACCTGCACGTCTCGGAGAACGGCACGCGCGCCCTCACCAAGGCGCTGCGCACCGAGTGGCCGGGCGCGCTCGTGCTCAACCCGCACCCGTACGGCGGAGAGGAGGCGGCGACCGTCGACGACGGCGTCGAGGCGCTGCGCTCCGGCCTGGCCGACGCGATCGCCTTCGGCCGGCTCTGGCTGGCCAATCCCGACCTGCACGTACGCGTCGCGGCCGGCGGGCCGTACAACGAGGCCGACCCGGCCACCTACTATGGCGGCGACCACCGCGGCTACACCGACTATCCGGCGCTGCCGGTGGGGGCCGTCCGATGAGCGGGGGGCAGGACCCGGCCGTCGTGCGGACGCGGGACCCGGAGGGCGACCGCGGTGCGGACGCGCGCGGCGCGGCACAAGGGGTGCCGGGGGTGTGGCTGGCGCTGCTGGCCGGACCGATGTCCTTCGGGATCGCCGGGTCGGCCCTGGTGCTCGCGGACACGGCCCGGGACCTCGGCACGACGGTGGACGCGGCGACCTGGATCGTCACGGCCTTCGGATGGGCCATCGCGGTGGGCACACCGCTGATGGCCGGTCTGCAGCGCCGCCGGGGGACCCCCGCGGCGCTGCTCACCGGTGCCGCACTCGTGCTGCTGGGCGCGGCCCTGACGGTCGTGGCCCCGGCGCTGCCCCTGCTGGTCGCCGGGAGCGCGCTCCAGGGCCTCGGCGCCGCCGGGCTCACCACGATCGCGATGAGCCTCGCCGGTTCGGCCCGCGTGATGGGGCTGGTCACGGCGTCGCTCGCGACGATCGGGGCCGCCGCCCCGCTCACCGGTGACGTGGTCGCGGGCCTGCTCGGCTGGCGGGCCACACTGGCGCTGCCCGCACTCAGCCTGCTCTCTGTGCCGTTCGTCCTGCGCGGACGGCCCGTGACCTCGCTGTCGGCCATGCCGTTCGACCTCGTCGGCGCGGTGCTCGTGACGGCGCTGGTGACGGCTCTGGTGGTCCTGCCGCACGCGTGGCAGGCCGCGAGTGGCGCGGCGGTCGCGGCCGGGGTGCTGCTGGCGCTGCGGCTGCGCGCCCGGCCGGACGGGTTCGTGCCGACGGTGGTCCTACGCGCTCCGGTGTTCCTGGTCTCGGCAGGGCTGGCGTTCCTGCTGGCGGTGGTCAACTTCGGGATGATCTACGCGTTGCCGCCGCTGCTCGCCGAGCACTCGGGGTGGAGCCGCGGGCAGGTCGGCCTGGCCATCACCTGGCCGTTGCTGTTCGGCGGGCTCGCGTCCTATCCGGTGATCGCGGCCACCGCCCGCGGTTCGTTCGGCGCGGCGGCCGTGGTGTTCCCCGTGCTGAGCGCGGCGGGCGGGGTGCTGGCCGTGCTGGGCCGCGGGCCGGTTGCGCTGCTCGCCGCCCAGGCGCTCGCCTCGGTCGCCGCCGCCTCCGGGCAGGGGGCGTACGCGGCCCGCGCCGCCGCTGCCGTGCCCGCATCGGAACGGCCGACGGCGATGGGCCTGTTCAACCTCGCCTACCTGCTCGGCGCCGCGTTCGGCCCCGCCATCGCGACGCTCCTGGTCGGCTGAGCCTCCCGGGCCCCGCACTGTTCCCTCAGCGCGGGTGGATGGTGACGAAGAGCCTGCCCTGCGCCTGGGCCTGGGCGAGCTGCGCGGCCTGGCCGGGGGTCGTGGCGAGCACGAGCAGTGCGCCGCCGTCGGTACGGCCGGGCGGTCGTGCGATCACCCGCACCTCCTGGGCGATGACCCGGGCCTGGAAGGGCCCGTCCTCGAAGGCCGCGAGGACGTCGATCACGTCACCCGGGGACAGCAGCCGGGCGGCGTCGGGATCGGCGATCCGTATCGGTGTCGCGACCACCTGTCCGGCGGGCGCCTGCCCGGCCAGGGCCTGGCGGAACAGACCGGGGCCCCGGCCGCGCGCGGCGGGGGGGGGCGCAACCCCCCGCCGCGCGCCGGCGGCCCCGCCGGCCCGCCCCCGCCGGGCGGGGCCCACCCGCCCAC
>NZ_JBFAOO010000253.1:0-9003 GCF_040675265.1 Microbispora sp. NPDC049633 | reverse complement strand
CACCGGCCGGACCTGATGGCGGCGGCCATGCGGCAGGCGGTCACGGCCGGGCGCCTGGCCCGGCTCGCGGGGCGCATCCCGCGCCGCCGCTACGCCGAGGCCTCCTCCCCCGGCCGCCCGTCCTGAGCCCGCCGCATCCACCACACAGAGGCGTCCTCCCCGCCTGTCCGGCGTGTTTTCGCCGGCGGGCGGACAGTCGCGGGAATCCATGTCTGGTAAGCCCGGCTTTCGGATTCGGCACGGCTTTTCGGACGGCGCGGAAGGCTGCCGAATCGGTCTCGGTTTGGGATTCGGGAACACGCCCGGCGGCAAATCACCCGTAAACTCTGGCGAGTGGACACGACGCTGACCGACCCGCTCGTGGGGCAGTTGCTCGACGGGCGCTACCGCGTCGAGTCCCGGATCGCCCGGGGTGGCATGGCCTCCGTATACCTGGCTCTGGACGTCCGGCTCGACCGCACGGTGGCCGTCAAGGTGATGCACCGCTCGCTGGCCGAGGACCCGCAGTTCGTGCGGCGGTTCATCGGTGAGGCCAAATCGGTGGCCAGCCTTTCTCACCCGAACATCGTGCAGGTCTTCGACCAGGGCACGGACGGGGCGAACGTCTACCTGTCGATGGAGTACGTCCCCGGCAGGACGCTGCGCGACGTGCTGCGCCGCCGCGGCCACCTCCCGGCGCGCGAGGCGCTGGAGATGGTCATCCCGGTGCTCGCCGCCCTCGGCGCGGCCCACCAGGCGGGGCTCATCCACCGGGACGTCAAGCCGGAGAACGTGCTGCTCGCCGACGACGGCCGGGTGAAGGTCGTGGACTTCGGCCTGGCCCGCGCGATCGAGGCGACCAACCAGACCAAGACCGGCATGATGATCGGCACGATCGGCTACATGTCGCCCGAGCAGGTCACGACCGGCACCGCCGACGCCCGCAGCGACGTGTACGCCGCCGGGATCATGCTGTTCGAGCTGCTCACGGGGCGGCAGCCGTACGCGGGCGAGACGCCGATGTCGATTGCCTACCGGCACGTGCACGAGACCGTCCCCGCACCGTCGTCGATCGTGCCCGACGTGCCGCCGGTGATCGACGCGCTCGTCGCGGCGGCAACCGACAAGGACCCCGCGGCGCGCCCGGCGGACGCGACCGCCATGCTCGTCGCGGCCGTCGAGATCCACCGCACGCTGCCGCGGACCGGGCACACCGGCGCGCACGCCGCGCCTCACGGAGCCCACGACACCGGCGCCCACAGCGGCGTGCGGACGGGTGCGCACCGGACCCTCCCGCCGCCCGGCGGGGCCTCGCCCTTCGGCACGTCGCAGCACGCGCACCCGGAGGCCGGGCCGGCGGCCGGGCAGACGATGATCCAGCCGCGCTCGGAACTGCTGACCGGCGCCGGCGACACGGGCCGGCGGCGCCGGACCAGGGTCAGGCCCGTGTGGTTCCTCGCCGCGCTGGCCCTCGTCATGGTCGCGGGCGTCGCCTTCACCGGGTGGTGGTTCTCCCAGGGGCGCTACACGATCGTGCCCGACCTGGTGAACCAGAACATCACGGTCGCCAGGCAGGAGGCGCAGAAGGCCGGCTTCGAGGTGCGGATCGGCAAGGCGAGGTTCGACGACAAGGTGCCGAAGGACATCGTCCTCGACACCGAGCCCGGCGCGGGCGCCGAGGTGGTCAAGGGCGCCGTCCTCACCCTGATCCCGTCGGCCGGCCCCGAGACCATCCCCGTGCCGAAGGTCGAGGGCCTCAGCCTGGCCGACGCCCGGGCGAAGATCGCCGAGGTCGGGCTGACCCCCGGCAGGGTCAGCAAGAGCGCGAGCGACACCATCCCCCGCGACCAGGTCATCCGTACCAACCCGCCGGTGGGCAAGCGCGTCAAGAAGCGTGGTGTGGTCAACTTCGTCGTCAGCGCGGGACTGCTGATGCCGGACGTCACGCAGATGATGCGCGACCAGGCGGAGAAGATCCTGCGCGACAAGGGCTTCAACGTCCAGATCGACGAGACCACCGACGACGCCCCGCCGGGCACGGTGATCGCCCAGGACCCGTCCGGCGGCGCCGAGGTGGTGGCCGGGGCGACCGTCCACCTGACGGCCTCGCGCGGCCCGGACCAGGGCTTCCGCTGGCCGTGGGAGACCGACCCCGCCGACCCCGGCCAGACTCCGCCCACCGTCGTCAACGTGCCCAATGTGATGTTCAAGTCCGTCCACGACGCGGTGAACGAGCTGAAGGCGGCCGGTTTCAAGGTCAACGTCCGCAAGGTGGTGGGCACCGACCGCGTGGTCGGTGAGAAGCCGCTCGGCCAGCAGCCGCCGGGCAGCACGATCACCATCTGGCACTGACGCCCCCGCCCGAAGGCCGGTCGCCTACGGCCACCACTCGTGGCCGTCGTCACGCCGCCCACGCGGAGCCGCGGAGACGTCAGGCGGCGTCGGGGTCGGCGCCCCTGAGGATGTAGAGGTCGTCGCCGAACACCGCGGAGATCTGAATCCTCCCACCCAGCGCTTGCACATAACGGGCTATGGCCTCGACCGTGGACACCTCACCACGCTCGATCTGGGAGACGCGGCTCTTGGTAACGCCCATCAGATCGGCGAGGTCGGCCTGGGACAGGCCCTGCGCCCTGCGGCGCTCGGCAAGCCGGTGGCCGTCGATGTACGCCTGGTTGCGCCGCCGCGCTTCGGCGACGGCCTCCTCCCCGCCGGACTCGGCGACGATGTCCGCCCGGATGTCGCGCCACTTGGGGAAACTTGTCATCGGTGGTTCTCCTCTGCCTCGCGCTCCCTCAGATACTCCTCGTACAACGCCTCGGCCTCGGGTATGGCACGGCGGTACCAGCCCGACCAGTCACCGGACTTGTCGCCACCTGTAAGAAGGATGGCCGAGCGCCAGGGATCGAACACGAACAGGATCCGAATCTCCGAACGGCCCGCGGAGCCTGGACGCAGTTCTTTGAGGTTGTGAATCTTCGATCCTTCAATCCTGTCGACCAGCGGGCGCCCCAGTCCGGGGCCGGTCTCGGCCAGTCTGTCGATGGCGTCGATGACCTGAGTCCGCGACCGGTCGTCCAGCTTGCGGATCCAGCCGAGCACGTCGTCGGTGACGCGGACCTCCCATTCCTCCATGCCGTGCGAGTGTAGAGAAAATGCTTTACCCCTCGAGCATGAATCGTCAAGTCCGCCAGGTGAGCAGGGCTCAGGGGGTGAGGGTGCCGAGGAGGCGGAGGCGGGCGAGGCCGCCGTCGGGGTAGATGTCGAGCCGGGCGTGGGTGACCCTGCGGTCGCCGTCGAGGCGGTAGCGGTGACGGGTGTCGGGCTGCAGGCGGGTCCTGGGCAGCAGCGGGAACCAGGCGTCCTCGTCCTCCAGCGGCGCCCGGTCCGCGTCCGCGCCCTTGAGCGAGGCCCAGCCGGGGGCGTTGAAGATCAGGTTGGTCGTGTCGATCTCGGCGACGGCCACCCGGCCCGGCCCGGCGAGAGCGACGACGAGCCAGTCGTTGCCGCCGTCGCGGCGGCGCGCGGTCTCCCAGCCCTCGGACTGGTTGCGGGCCAGGCCGGGCGCGAGGACGTTGTTCGGGGCGGAGTAGAACTCGTCGGAGCAGGCCGTGACCAGGCCGCCGTTCTCCAGCGCGGCGAGGTCGACGGTGAGGCCCTCCAGAAACGTGCGGTCGGGCACGACCCGCCCGTGGACCCGCAGCCGCGCGACGCCGCCGTCGGGGAAGATGTTCAGCCGCACGTGCGTGAAACGGCGGGGGTCGGTCACGGCGAACTCGTGGACCGCGTCACCCTTCAGCGGGCTCTTCGGCACGATCTCCACCCAGCCGTCCAGCTCGTCCGGCGAGGGGTGGCCCTCGGCCGCGCACGCCTCGACCGACGCGTACGGCGGGTAGTTGCCGCGGAACCACGCGGTGTCCACCACCACGCCCCGGACGACCCCCGGCAGGCCGAGCCGGACGATGGCCCAGTCGTGGCCGGGGGCACGCCGCCGCCGGGTCTCCCAGCCGTCGTAGACCTGACCCTTGGCGCCGAAGGTCTGCGGCCGGAACGCGGCCGGTCCCGGCCTGATCAGGGCCTCCCGTTCGGCGAACGACTCGTCGTTGGCGGCCACGACCGACCCGCCGTACGTACGCAGGGCGAGGTCGGGCAGGCGGGTGAAGCCGGTCATCGCGCTCCTCGGGTCAGCAGTCGTCCGCGCGGGACGGCGAAGTCGACGGGCACGCCGCGCAGCCAGGTGGTGCGCACCACGCCCGCGAGCCGCGCGCCGTGATAGGGGGAGACCGGGTTGCGGTGGTGGAGCGCCGCCACGTCGACGGTGAACTCCGCGCCGGGGTCGAAGGCGACCAGGTCGGCGTCGTTGCCCACGCGGATCGCCCCCTTGCGCGGCAGGCCGGCCAGGCGGGCCGGTCCCCCGGCCATCCAGCGCGCCACGTCGGTCAGGCCGTGGCCGCGGGCGCGGGCCGCCGTCCACACGGCGGGCAGGCCGACCTGGAGCGAGGAGATCCCGCCCCAGGCCGCGGCGAAGTCGGGCACCTTGAGATCGGGCGTCGACGGGGAGTGGTCGGAGACGATCCCCATGAGCACCCCCTCGGCGAGCGCCCGCCACAGCGCGTCGCGGTTGGCGGCCTCCCGGATCGGCGGGCAGCACTTGTAGGCGGGCCCGGTGACCTGCTCCGCCGCCAGGGTCAGGTAGTGGGGGCAGGTCTCGGCGGTGACGCGCACCCCCGCCGCCTGGGCCGCGCGCAGTGGTCCGACACAGGCGGCGGCCGACACGTGCACGATGTGCGCCCGCGCGCCCGTCTCCGCCGCGAGGGCGATCACCTGCTCGACGGCCCGGCGCTCGGCCTCCTGCGGGCGCGACCTGAGGAACTCGTCGTACGCCGGGCCGCGGGGGTCGGACAGCAGGCCGGGGTCCTCGGCGTGCGCGATCAGCAGGCCGTCGTAGGCCGCCACCTCCGCCAGCGCGGCCCGCAGCCCCTCGCGGTCGAGCGCCGGGAACTCGTCCACCCCGGACGGCGACAGGAAGCACTTGACGCCCGCCACGCCGGCCTCGTGCAGGGGTCGCAGGGCGGCGAGGTTGCCGGGGATCGCACCACCCCAGAAGGCGACGTCCACGTGGCACCGCCCCCCGGCGGCCTTCCGCTTGACCTCCAGCGCCGCCACGTCCACGGTCGGGGGCAGCGAGTTGAGCGGCATGTCCACGATGGTCGTCACGCCCCCGGCCGCCGCCGCTTTGGTGGCGGTCGCGAAGCCCTCCCAGTGCGTCCGGCCGGGCTCGTTGACGTGCACGTGGGAGTCGACCAGCCCGGGCAGCAGCGGCAGCTCGCCGAGGTCGGCGGACTCCTGCGCCGCCGGCGGCTCGTCGTGGGGACACAGGGCGGCGATCACGCCGCCGCGTACGGCGACCGCGAGCGGACGCTCCCCCTCCGGGGTCACGGTCCGCCGGGACCTCACCACCAGGTCGTACGGTTCCCCCACGCGCCACTCCTCATGTCGTGAGATGCCGGGCGGCTACCCGCGCCGCGAGCTTCTCCAGCAGCGGCCCGGCCTCGGCCATGCAGCGGCTCGCGTCGGGCTCGATGTCGGTCAGCGCGTACGCCGCCTCGATGCCGGCCGCCCGCAACTCCTCCTCGCCCACCGACCGCCGGCCGCAGACCGCGACGACCGGTACGCCGTGCTTGGCCGCGGCCGCCGCGACGCCCACCGGTGCCTTGCCGCGCAGCGTCTGCTCGTCGACCGAACCCTCTCCGGTGACGACCAGCCGGGCGCCCTCGACGTGCCGGTCGAACTCCACGAGGTCGAGCAGGTAGCCGATGCCCGGCCGGATCTCGGCGTCCAGGAACGTCAGCGCGCCGAAGCCCACCCCGCCCGCGGCGCCGGCCCCGGGCCGCCCGGCCACGCCCATCGCGCGGACCACGCCGTCGTGCTCGGCGGCGCCCGCGAGGCCGTGGGTGTGCGCGGCCACGGCCGCCAGCCGGGCCAGCCCGGCCTCCAGCACGGCCACGTCCCGCGGGCTCGCGCCCTTCTGCGGGCCGTAGACCGCCGCCGCGCCGTACGGCCCGAGCAGCGGGTTGTCCACGTCGCTCGCCACGATCACCTCGACCCCGCGCAGGCGACCGGAGGCGTCGATCGTGTGCAGGTCGCGCAGCGCGGCGCCGCCCGGCGGCAGGTCGTTGCCGGCCGCGTCGAGCAGCCGCACGCCGAGCGCCTGCGCCATCCCCGCGCCGCCGTCGGTGCAGGCGCTGCCGCCGAGGCCGAGCACGACGCGGGTCGCGCCGTGCCGTACGGCGTGGGCGACGAGCTCACCGGTGCCGCGGCTGGTGGCGGTCAGCGGCGCCGGATCCGCCGGTAGCCTGCGCAGGCCCGACGCCTCGGCCAGTTCGATCACGGCGACCCGTGCGCCGGGCTCGTCGCGTACGGCGTAGCTCGCGGTGACCTGGTTGCCGAGGGGCCCGGTCACCTCCGTCTCCACCCGGGTGAAGCCGCTCGCCACGACCGCGTCGACGGTGCCGTCGCCCCCGTCGGCCACCGGGAGCTCGACGACGGGCACGTCACCCGATCCCGGAGCACGCAGACCGGCGGCCACGTGCGCGGCCACCTCGGGCGCGGTGAGCGACCCGCGAAACTTGTCCACCGCGATGACGACGTGCCCTGTCATGCCCTGCTCCCTCGGTCCGTCCGGGATGTCTCAGACATGATCTCCCGTGGTCAGGCGGCGATGGGCACCGGCCCCGGCCCGCGCGGCCTCCTCATTGGAGACCGTGCGCAGTTCGCCGCGCTCCACGACGGTCCGGCCGCCCACCAGCAGCCGTTCCAGCGGTGGCGTGGCGCCGTACGCGAACGCCACGACGGGATCGTCGATCGCGGCGTGGAAGCCGCCGAGCCGCCAGAGGGCGACGTCGGCGAGCTTGCCGGGCTCCAGCGACCCGATCTCGGCCTCCCGGCCGAGGCAGCGGGCGCCGCCGAGTGTGGCCATCTCCAGAGCCTGGCGGGCGGTCAGCGCGCGCGGGCCGTACCGGGCCCGCTGCGTGAGGACGGCCATGCGGATCTCCCCGGCGAGCGGGGTCATCTCACTGGAGGCCGCGCCGTCGACGCCCAGCCCGACCGGCGCGCCCGCCGCCAGCAGATCGGTGACCCGGGCGATGCCCGCGCCGAGACGGCCGTTCGACGACGGGCAGTGGGCCGTGCCCGTGCCGGTCTCGGCGAAGCGCCGCACGTCCTTGTCGGTCAGGTGCACGCAGTGCGCCAGCCACACGTCGGGGCCCAGCCAGCCGAGGTCGTCGAGGTACTCGACGGGCAGCACGCCGAACTGCTCCCTGCAGTGCTCGTCCTCGTCGGCCGTCTCCGCCACGTGCGTGTGCAGCCGTACGCCGTGGGAGCGGGCGAGGTCGGCCGAGCGGGTCATGAGCTCGCCGCTGACCGAGAACGGCGAGCAGGGGGCGACCGCGACGCGCAGCATCGACCCGAATGACGGATCATGATATTTCCGGATCGCGTCGTCGGTGGCCCGGAGGATCTCGTCGAGGTCCTCCACGACCTCGTCCGGCGGCAGGCCGCCGCGCGAGGCGCCCCGGTCCATCGACCCCCGGCAGGGGTGGAAGCGCAGCCCGACCCGGCGCGCGGCCTCGATCTCCGCCTCGAACAGGTCTCCCCTGCCCTTGGGGAAGACGTAGTGGTGGTCGGTGGAGGTCGTGCAGCCCGACAGGGCCAGCCAGGCCAGCCCCGCAGTCGCGGCCCCCGCCACCACCTCGGCGTCCATGCGAGCCCACAGCCGGTAGCTCGCCACCAGCCACTCGAACAGCGTCCCGTCCGGCGTCACCCCCTGGGACGCCCACTGATAGAGGTGGTGGTGGGTGTTGACCAGGCCGGGGGTGGCCAGGCAGCCGGCGCCGTCGACGCGTTCGGCCCCCTCGGGGACGGCCGCCGCCGGGCCGGGGCCGACCGCCGTGATCAGGCCGTCCTCCACGACGACGTGACCGGACGGGATCTCCTCTCCCACGACCGGGACGACGTAGGCGTTCTCGATGACCATTCGCCGTGGTGCGCGATCACGCAATGAAGACTCCCAGGTCAGGTGGTACGGCCATGATTCCCGCATGATCGGTGAGTGCGGCAGGCTCCACGATCACGGCGTGGGGTGGCGGCGGGCGGCGGCGAGGCGGACGGCGTCGAGAATTTTCTCGTATCCGGTGCAGCGGCACAGGTTGCCGGCCAGGGCCTCCCGGATGTCGGCGTCCGGCGGCACCCCGTCCGCGCCCGCGAGCAGCGCGTGGGCCTGGACGACGAGACCGGGGGTGCAGAACCCGCACTGCACGGCTCCCGCGTCCACGAACGCGCGCTGCACCTCGTGCAGCCCGCCGCCGGCGGTCAGGCCCTCGACCGTCACCACCTCGCGGCCCTCCGCCTGACCGGCGGCGACCAGGCAGGCGCAGACCGGCGTACGGTCGAGATAGACGGTGCAGGAGCCGCATTCGCCCTGTTCGCAGGCGTTCTTGGCACCCGGCAGGCCGAGCCGCTCACGCAGGACGTACAGCAGGCTCTCGCCCTCCCACACGCCGTCGGCCGTCATCGGGCGGCCGTTCACGGTCACGTTCACCCTCATCACGCGCTCCCCCTGAAGTCGTCCCAGGCCCAGCCCAGCGCGCGGCGCGCCATCACGGCCAGCGCGTGCGTGCGGTAGGCGGCGCGGCCCCGCACGTCGTCGATCGGCGCGGCGGCGGCGGCCACGAGGTCGCCGAACCGGCGGGCCACGCCGGGGTCGAGCGGCCCGCGGCCGTCCCAGTCCAGCGCGCCGGACGCGAAGTCCTCGGCGTCCGGGGCGCGGCGCGGGGTCGGCGCGGCCGAACCGATGCCGGTGCCCACCCGCCGCTCCCCCGCGTCCAGGGCGGTCGCGAACGAGCAGACCGCGATCACCATGGCGTTCCTGGTGCCGATCTTGGAGAAGTACTGCGGGCCGGTGGCGGCCGGGGCGCGCACGGCGCGGATCAGCTCGTCGGGCGCGAGCGCGTTGCGCTTCACGCC
>NZ_JBFAOO010000252.1:0-9126 GCF_040675265.1 Microbispora sp. NPDC049633 | reverse complement strand
CTATCTCGCTTGTTTTCCCTAACTCTCCCGCCGTTGGTTTTGGGCCCTGGTTGTGGGGGGGGGGGGGGGGGGGGGGGGGGGGCCCGCCCCCCCCGCGCCCCGGCTTACTCGGTCGTGCCCCGTCGGGACACTTCCTTGGGGTGCGGTGAAGGGTCAGGCGACACCGCACCCCGGCTCACGGGGACCCGCTCAGCCGTTGGGGAAGAGCAGGCCGTACTGTCCGAGCGCGGTCGCGACGTCCGTCTGCGCCCAGAAGCGGTGGTAGCGGAAGACCGGGGCCGATCCGCCGTTCAGGTACGACTGGACCTTCGGCCAGTCCGGGTCGTTCTTGAGGAAGGACCGGATGGAGATGAAGGTCGAGCTGCTGTTGATCGTGTCGCCGTTCGGCATCTTGCCGGTCCAGCCGGACGGGACGTAGATCGGGTCGTCGATGCGGTTGTAGTCGGCCTTGGTCTCGTTGACCGACACGCCCTTGGCGTCCTGGTTGTTCTTCCAGATGCCGTCGAGCAGCGCCTTCGCCGTGCTCTTGGCCTGGGCGTGGTTCGCCTTGGCCGCGTAGAACATCAGGGTCTTGGCGTACGAACCGGCCACGCCGACGTCGTCGGTGTAGTCCTGGATGGTCACGTGCAGACCGGTGTTGGCCGCCGGCATCCCCGGGCCGCTGAAGCTGGAGTCCGGCTGGCCGGTCCACCTCAGGGTCGAGGGCATCCGGAAGCTGCCGTCGGCGTTGATCGTGGTGCCGGACAGCGCCCAGGTGACCCACTTGTCGAGGATGGCCTTGGCGTCGCTGTTGCCCGTGGCGTAGTAGAGCTCAGCCACGCGCTCCATCGTCCAGACCTGGAAGCCGAACCACTGGTTGGACGGCGGGTCGTGGTAGACCGGCTGCCAGTCGTAGGCCATGCCGAAGAACTTCGGCAGGCCGGACGGCGGCGAGGCGTAGTGGCCCTGCCAGCTGTTGGTGGCACCGCCCGCGATGGCGCCCTCGGCCGACTGCAGCCACTTGTAGAACTGCAGCTGGCGGGTGAGGCTGGTCGACCAGTCGCTGACGGCGGTCGAACCCTTGGGCTTCAGCGAGTTGACGTTCGACAGCACCCAGGCCGCCATCGGGTTCTGGTAGCCCGAGTGGTTGTGGCTGGAGCCGATGCGCCAGGCCCATCCGGCCGACGTGTCGGTCGCGCCGCCCCAGGCGTAGTACCACGACAGCAGGTAGTTCGACGCGTTCTTGCCGGTGCCTGCCGGGCAGGAGGTGCTGGTGCAGTTCGGCTGCTTGAAGTACTTGTCGTACATCGCGTAGCGCAGGTAGTCGCCCATCTTCGCCGCGTTGGCGACCGCGGTGGAGATCTGCGACTGCTTGCCCTGCTCGGTCGCCCAGGTCAGCGCCCAGTAGGCGGCCTGGACGGCGCGGGCGTCGGCGTCCGGCGCGTTGGTGTACTTCCACTGCTTCGCGTAGGAGGCGTCGCCGGTGAACAGGTCGAGGTACCCGTTCGGGCCGCCGAACTTGAAGGTGTCGCACGACGGCTGCGGAATCGTCTCGAAGACCGACTCCTCGGGCCCGCGCTGGTAGGTGTTGATGTACGCCGGCTTGGTGGTGCCGTCGCCGCAGCGGCCGTAGCCGTAGACGTTGTCGACGTCCAGCAGCCAGTGCATGCCGTAGACGTCGGAGGTGCCGTAGGCGCTCTTCAGCTCGTTGGCGATGGGGTCGCTGCCGACGCTGACGCTGTTGTCGAGCCTCGACGGGTAGCCGCTGATGTCGTCCCACTCACCCGCGTACGTCGCCGGCTTGCTCGGGTCGTACTTGTCGTTGGTGGGCTGGTCGGCGTGCGCCGGGATGATGTACTTCTCCATCGACTGCCACGCCGTGTTGAACTTCGACCAGTCACCGGTGACCTTGCCGTACATGGCTTCCAGCCACAGGTAGTAGCTGTACGCCTCGGACGTGGTCTCGTGGCCGTGGTCCGGCGCCTCCACGAGGAACGTCTCGACCGAGTGGTACGGCACGCCCTGCGGCGAGAAGTACCCGTTGGCCGGGTCGTGGATCTTGTTGTACATCGTCAGGAAGTTCTGGACGTACTGGTTGTCCGTGCCCGGGGTGGGGCTCGCCGACGGCGACACGTCCGGCGACGGCGACACGTTGGCCGAGGGCGACACGACGGGCGACGGCGACGGGGACGGCGACGGCGAGGGGGACGGCGACGGGCTCACGGGCGGGGAGGGGCTCACGACCGCCCCACAGGTCACCCCGTTGATGGAGAACGAGGCGGGCTTGTTGTTGCTGCCGGTCCACGTTCCCTGGAATCCGACGTTGGTCGTCGCACCGGTGCCGAGGTTGCCGTTCCAGGACATGTTCGTGGCCGTGACGGTGGTGCCGCTCTGGCTCCAGTTGGCCGACCAGCCGTTCGACAGTCTCTGCCCGTTGGGGAAGGTGAACCGGAGCGTCCAGTTGCTGACCGGGTCGCCCAGGTTCTTGATGTCCAGGCTGGCCGTGAAGCCGCCCGAACCGGAACCCCAGGAGTTGAGCGCGTACTGCACGTCGCAGGACACGGCGGCGGACGCGGGAGTCTGCGCCAGCCCGACGAGAAGGCCGCCGCTCACGGTGGCGGCCGCCAGCAGTGCCAGCGGTTTCCGCGATCGTGGGAGCGCTCCCGTACTAAGAGCTCTCGTTCTCATTTTTGGAGGGTCTCCAAAGTGGTTTGGGGGTGGGAGCATCGGATGAAGAAATCCCAGGTAGCGGATTTCACGGCCGATGCGGGCAAGGGTGAATCTGAACCGGTAGGATGGGAGCGCTCCCACAACAGGATTGTGGATTGGGCCCCCCGTATGTCAATGACAGGTTGCCGACGCCTCACCCGGTGATCCGGCCGCGCGGTGAGCCGGGGCCCCTTGCTGGTCTTTTGCCCCTCCCTGACAGATGTGGCGAGAATTCATAACTGAAACTTTCATCTGTAACGGCCCGGCCGTTCAGCCCGCCGAGGCCGGTGGTTAGGGCTCTCGGCTGCGGGTAGGCGCTTCCCAACCCTGGAAGGGAGGCAGGCCATGACCATCCAGAAGGAGTCGCTGTCCACGGGCGAACTCGTCCGACGGCTGTCCGAGGACGTCTCCCGGTTGATCCGCGACGAACTGCGGCTGGCGCGGCTTGAGATGACGCGCAAGGGCAAACGCGCGGGTATGGGCGCGGGCCTGCTCGGCGCCGCGGGTCTCGTCGCGTTCTACGGCGGGGGAGCCCTCGTGGCCACGGCGATCCTGGCGCTCGCGCTGGTGCTGCCCGCCTGGGCCAGCGCCCTGATCATCGGCGCCGCGCTGCTCGCGCTCGCCGGGCTGCTCGCCCTGGTGGGCAAGGAGCAGGTGTCCCGGGCGGCGCCGCCCACTCCCGACGAGGCGATGCGCAGCCTCAAAGCAGACATCGACGTCATGAAGGAGAGTGCGCGCAGATGACCGAGACCGACCCCGGAGCGGCCCGGCCGAACGCCGGCGCCGTGGGGGTGCACAGACAGGACGTGTCCGAGCCGGTCACCGAGCCGGAGTCGCTGAACGCCGTGCGGCAGTCGCGGCCCGGTCCCGAGCCCGTCGCCGCGGCCCGGGACACCGGGACCAAGGGCGAGGACGAGAAGAAGGGCCACGACGAGATCGCCGAGGTCCGCCAGGAGATCGAACGGACCCGCGACCACCTCGGCGACACGATCGAGGCGCTGGCCGCCAAGGCCGACGTGAAGGCGCGGGCGCAGGAGCGCGTGCACGCGACCACCGCCGCCGCGCGGGCCAGGGTCGCCGAGGTCACCGGCCGGGTGCGCGACGTCACGCCGGAGCCGGTGCGGGGAGCCGCCGGCAGGGTCGGCGAGCAGGCGAGGCGCCGACCCGGCCTGGTCGCCGCCGCCGGAGCCGCGGGGACCGCGCTGCTGCTGCTGCGCCGCCTGATCACCCGGAACCAGGGCAGTACGACGAGGCCGGGCATGTCCGGCATGTTCCAGAGGCAGGGCATGTCGTCGAGGATGCGCGGGTCCGGCGGAGGCCGCGTGGCCCGGGGAATGGGCAGGCTCGGGACCTCAGGCAAGATCGGTAAGCCGGCCGGCGGCTACCGGATGTTCGGCGCCAAGAAGAGGATCGGCGGCGTGGGCCCGCTCGGCGGCAAGGGCGCGTTCAGTGGGAAGAGCGCCTTCGGCGGGCTGCGCATGCCCGGCCGTAAGCGCGGTTTCGGCGGGATGAACACGTTCGGCCGGAAGACCATGTTCGGCGGCAGGGGAACGCGCGGCGTGTTCGGCAGGACCCGCATGTTCGGCGGCCGCCGGATGTTCCCGCAGGCACGTCACACGCTCATGCGGAGGTTCGCCCACCGATGACCGACCCCGAGGACGAGCAGGGGCCGCTCGAGAGGCTGTCGCGTCGCGACTGGATCGGAGTCGTCAAACGCACGGCCAAGGAGTTCAAGGAGGACAACGTTCCCGACTGGGCGGCCTCGCTGACGTACTACGCCGTCCTCTCGATCTTCCCCGGGCTGATCGTGCTGGTGTCGATACTCGGCCTGCTGGGCCAGAGCGCCACGGAACCGCTGCTCGGGAACATCAAGTCGCTGACGCCGGGGCCGGTCCAGCAGATGCTGCAGACCGGCCTCGCCAACGTCCAGCAGAACCAGGGCGCCGCCGGGGTGTTCGCGATTATGGGTCTGCTGCTCGCGCTGTGGGCGGCCTCCGGCTACATGGGCGCGTTCATCCGGGCGACCAACGCGATCTTCGACATCCGCGAGGGCCGTCCGTTCTGGAAGGTGACCCCGCTCCGGGTGGGGCTGACGCTCCTGCTCGTGATCCTGATGGCGGCCTCCGCGCTCGCCGTCACCTTCACCGGCCGGCTCGCCGAGATCGCGGGGAACCTGATCGGCCTCGGGCCGACGGCGGTCACGGTCTGGGGCATCGCCAAGTGGCCGGTGCTCGTGCTGCTCGCGGCGGGCATGATCACCCTGCTCTACTACGCGGCGCCCAACGTCCGCCAGCCCGGCGTGCGGTGGCTCAGCCCCGGCAGCCTGTTCGCGGTCGTGGCCTGGGTCGTGGTGTCCGCCGGCTTCGGGCTGTACGTCGCGCGGTTCGGCTCCTACAACAAGACGTACGGCACGCTCGCGGCCGTCGTCGTCTTCCTCGTCTGGCTGTGGCTGTCGAACATCGTCATCCTCTGCGGCGCCGAACTCGACGCCGAGCTCCAGCGCGGCCGCAGGATCGCGGATGGCGAGTCCCCGGCGGAGCCGTACGTCGACCCCCGCGATCCCCCGAAGAACCCCGAACCCGAGGAAGGCCTGAGCGAGGTGCCCGAGCCGCGGCGCGAAGCGCGCCAGGAGGCCGACGCGCCCTGAGGCCGCCCCCGGCGCCGACGCGTCGGGAGCCTCAGGAAGGCCCGGCCCTGCGCCGGGCCTTCCTGCGCCTTCTCCCGGCACGGGAGACGACGGGGCCGGGGTCCGGTCAGCAGCAGTAGATCTCCGCGCTGGCCGGCGTGGCCGACGCCGCGGCGATTGCGGCGGTGACGCCGATGGACATGAGGGCGGTGAGAACGGCGGCGGCGATACGTCGGCGCATGACGAGCTCCTTTTTCGAGTCTCGGTTGGGGGATCTGTCGCGGGCCCGGGCTCGGCCGCGTTCCACTGCGGTGGAGCTCCCGCGAAGCAGACCCCACTGTTGGGGACGCGAGTCACATATGCCAGGTCTGTGCATGTCCGGAACAATTCCGAACGTTGGAGAACCGGTGCCGTGGGTCCTCCTGTGGCGGGAAGATCCAGAATAGTATTCTGGTGTGACGGTCCATGAAGCCCGGATCGGGCGTTACTACGAGGACTTCGTGGTCGGCGACGTCTACCAGCACCCACTCGGCCGCACGATCAGCGAGGCCGACAACACCTGGTTCACGCTGCTGACGATGAACACCAACCAGAACCACTTCAACGCGCACTTCGCCGCCGGGTCTCCGGCCGGGAAGATCATCGTGAACTCGGGGCTCTCGGTGGCGATCGTGCTCGGGCTGTCGGTCATCGACGTCAGCCAGACGGCCATGATGAACCTCGGCTGGGACGAGATCCGGCTGACCCATCCGGTCTTCGTGGGCGACACGCTCTACGCCGAGTCGATGGTGGTGGACAAGCGCGAGTCGAAATCCCGGCCGTACGCCGGCATCGTCACCTGCCGGACCCGGGGGCTGAACCAGGACGGCGACGAGGTGATGTCCTGGCGGCGCGCGGTGATGGTCTACAAGCGCGACGCGCCGCACGACAAGGGATACTTCCCGCGCGCCAAGACCGGCCCGATGGAGGCGTGATGGACTTCGAGCTGAACGAGGACCAGCGGCTGTTCCGGCAGACGCTGCGGGAGTTCGTGGACAAGGAGATCGTCCCCGTCGCGCCGGAGTGGGAGCGCACGGGCCGCTACCCCGCGGAGATCGTCGAGCGGTTCGCGCAGCTGGGGCTGTTCGGCGTCACGATCCCGGAGGAGTACGGCGGGCTCGACCTCGACCGGGTGTCGTTCGCCCTGGTCTTCGAGGAGATCGCCCGGGGCTGGATGGGCGTGGCGGGGGTGCTCGGCTCCCACTCGCTGTCCGCCTGGATGATCGCCAAGTACGGCACCGAGGAGCAGCGCCGCCACTACCTGCCCGGCCTCGCCACGGGAGCGCGCCGCACCGGGATCGCGCTGACCGAGCCGGGCGCGGGAACCGACCTGCAGGGCATCGCCACCCGGGCGGTCCGCGACGGCGACCACTACGTCGTCACCGGGACCAAGACGTGGATCACCAACGCGCGGCACGCCGATCCGCTGCCCGTCCTGGTGAAGACCTCGATCGAGACGCCCGCCCACCGCGGGATGTCGGTGCTGCTCGTGGACGCCGGCAGCGAGGGCCTGACCGTCAGCCGCGACCTGCCCAAGCTGGGCTACAAGGGCACGGAGACGTGCGAGGTGGTCCTCGACGGCGTGCGGGTGCCGGCGTCCCGGCTGCTCGGCGGCGTGGAGGGGCGCGGCATGCAGCAGGTGCTGTCGGCGCTCGAACTCGGCCGCCTCAACATCGCCGCCCGGGCCGTCGGCGTCGCCCAGTGCGCCTACGACGCGGCCCTGGGCTACGCCCGCGAGCGGCACGCGTTCGGGCAGCCGATCGCCGGCTTCCAGGCGATCCAGCTCAAGCTGGCCGACATGGCGACCGAGATCCAGGCGGCCAGGCTCATGACGTACTGGGCGGCCACGCGGTCGGAGGCGGGGCCGGTGCGCAGCGAGGCCGCGATGGCGAAGTACTTCGCCTCGGAGGTGGCGCTGCGGGCGACGCTGGAGGCGATGCGGGTCCACGGCGGGTACGGCTACTCGCAGGAGTTCGTGGTCGAGCGCCTCTACCGGGACGCGCCGCTCATGGCGATCGGCGAGGGCACCAACGACGTGCAGCGGCTGATCATCGCCAAGGCCCTCGTCGAGGGCGACGCCACGCTGGGCTGGTGACGGTGGACGGCTGCGTGTTCTGTGAGATCGCGGCGGGGGAGCGGCCCGCCCACGTGGTGCTGGACGACGAGGTCGCGGCGGCCTTCCTCGACGCCCGGCCGGTGTTCAAGGGGCACGTGCTCGTCGTGCCGCGCGGCCACGCCGAGACCCTGCCGGACCTTCCGCCGGAATCGGTCGGGCCGTTCTTCGGCCGGGTCCAGGCGGTCGCGCGCGCGGTCGAGACGGGCACCGGCGCGGCCGGCACGTTCGTCGCGATGAACAACCGGATCAGTCAGAGCGTGCCCCACCTGCACGTCCACGTCGTGCCGCGCAACCGCAAGGACGGGCTGCGCGGCTTCTTCTGGCCCCGGGTCAAGTACGACGGCGACGCCGAGATGGAGGACTACGCCGCCCGCATCCGCGCCGCACTGGCCGCGCCCGCGGGTTCTCGCTGAAGCCCGGACCGCCCTGGCGCGGCGTCGCCCGCCCGCTCCGTGCCCCGTCGAGCTTTTCGTATCCGACGAATCTACGTCGTAAAGGACTACAGCATGGATTTCCTGCGCACCCCCGACGAGCGCTTCGCCGGGCTGCCCGGCTTCCCCTACGAACCCCGCTACGCCGAGGTGACCGGCGGCGCCCGGATGGCGTACGTCGAGGCGGGTCCCGCGGACGGCCCGCCGGTGCTGCTGCTGCACGGGGAGCCGAGCTGGTCGTTCCTCTACCGGCACGTCCTCGCCGTGCTGGCCGAGGCGGGCTGCCGGGCCGTCGCCCCCGACCTGGTGGGCTTCGGCCGTTCCGACAAGCCGTCCCGCCGGGAGGACCACACGTATGCCCGGCACGTGGAGTGGGTGCGGTCGCTCGCCTTCGACGCGCTCGGCCTCGACGGCGTGACGCTGGTGGGCCAGGACTGGGGCGGGCTGATCGGGCTGCGGCTCGTCGCCGAGCATCCGGACCGGTTCGCCCGGGTCGTCGCCGCCAACACCGGCCTGCCGACCGGCGACATCCCGATGCCCGAGGTGTGGCACCGCTTCCGGGAGGCCGTCGAGAAGGCGCCCGTGCTCGACATCGCCCGGTTCGTCCAGTCCGGCTGTGTCACCGAGCTGCCCGAGCCGGTGCGCCGGGCCTACGACGCGCCGTACCCCTCGGAGGAGTTCAAGGCGGGGCCGCGGGCGATGCCGGGTCTCGTGCCGATCACCCCCGGCGACCCGGCCGCCCCCGCCAACCGCGCCGCCTGGGACACGCTCACCCGCCTCGACCTGCCGTTCCTCGTCGCGTTCTCCGACCGCGACCCCATCACCGGTGGCATGGCGCCGATCCTGAAGAAGTCCATGCGCGGCGCGGCCGGGCTCGACCACCCCGTCATCGCCGGGGCCGGCCACTTCCTGCAGGAGGACGCGGGCCGCGAGCTGGGCGAGGCGGTCGCCGCGTTCGTGCGGAAGACGGCCGCGCGGTAGGCGCCGTGTCCACCCGCCACCGCGCGCAGGCAGGGGCCCCGCCCGAGCGTCCCGGCGCGCGATCACGACCGTTCACCGCCGCGCGCGCGGGCGGGCGGCGGGCGGCGGGTAGGCTGCGGCGGCGTGGAACCGGTCGTCACCGCGCTCGTCGTCGCCGTCCTCGTCGCCGTGCCGGCCGTCGTGCTGTGGCGGGTGCTGCGCGGCCGTCGCGACCTCGGCAGCAGCCCGGCCGAGCGGGCGACCTT
>NZ_JBFAOO010000251.1:0-9128 GCF_040675265.1 Microbispora sp. NPDC049633 | reverse complement strand
GTGGGCCGCCGAACTCCCCCTGACCACCAACCCCTTCATGGACGACCACATCATCTACGCCATCGTCCTGATCGGACTGACCCTCGCCCGCGCCGGCACCACCCTCGGACTCGGCACGACCTGGACCAACACCACCCTCGTCCGCCGCCTCCCGATCCTCAAGTAACCCCCTGCAAGCTCCGGCGCCCACCCCTAGCCCCCTGGGGGTGGGCACCGGCACACCCGCGATGGGATGCCGGGGAACCTACTGCTCGCGAGGCAGGCCGGGCGGATTGACCAGGGACTCGGGGACGGCCTCGTTGGACAGACCCCACCGGGCGAGGACCTTGCCGTAGCTACCGTCCTTGATGAGGGCGTTGAGGGCGTCGCCGATCGGCTTGGCCAGTCCGTTGCCCTTCTGCGTCATCGCGGCGATGAGCCCCTGGAGCGACGGGCCGGCGCCGGAGTAGGTGCCGACGATCTTCGTGTCGCCGCTCACCGCGGCGTGGTACGCGGAGGTGGGATTGGGCGCGAAGTACGCCTGGATCCGGCCGGACTTCAGCGCCAGGTAGGTGTCGGCCGGCTGCTTGTAGTACTGGATCCGGGCGGGCTTCAGCCCGGCGGCGCGGTTCTGCTTGTCCCAGCCCAGCAGGATCTTCTCCTGGTTGGTGCCCGAGCCCACGGCCACGCTGAGCCCGGCGACGTCGGCCGGCCCGGCGATCGAGGTGATCGTGCTGTCCTTCGGCACCTCCCAGGCCAGCTGGTCCAGGCGGTAGGTGGCGAAGTCGTAGATGTCCTTGCGCTCCTCCGTGACCGTGATGTTGGAGAAGCCGGCCGCGTACTTGCCGGACCGCACGGCGAGGAACAGGTTCTCCCACGACGTGGCCTCGAAGCGCGGCTTGAGGCCGAGCACGTCGGCGACGAGGGAGGCGACGTCCTCCTCCACCCCGATCGGGGTGACGTTGTCGTCGGCGAGGAACGACAGCGGCGGGTCGAACGTGGTGGTGCCGACCAGGAACTCCCCCTTGGCCCGGATCGCCGCGGGCACCTGTGCGGCGATCGCCTCCACCTTCGCGGCCCGGATGCGGTCCTGCTGCGGACTCGTGTTGATCTTCAGTACGCCGGGCGGGGCCGCGGCCGCGGGGGCGGCGCCGCTCACGGCCTCGTCGGGGACCGTGCCGCAGGCGACGAGCAGCAGCAGGGCGGACAGGCCGAGCACGGACAACCGGGATGCGGATGACATGCGATTTCCTTGGAGGTCAGAGCACCTTGCTGAGGAAGGCGCGGGTACGGTCGTGCCTCGGCCGGTCGAGCACCTGCGGGGGCGGGCCCTGCTCGACGATCCGGCCGGCGTCCATGAAGACCACGGTGTCGGCGACCTCGCGCGCGAAGCCGATCTCGTGGGTCACGACGATCATGGTGGTGCCGCTGCGTGCGAGGCCCTTCATGACTTCCAGCACCTCGCCCACCAGCTCCGGGTCGAGTGCCGAGGTGGGCTCGTCGAACAGCACGACCTTGGGCCGCAGCGCCAGGGCCCGGGCGATCGCGACGCGTTGCTGCTGTCCCCCGGACAGCTGCCGCGGGTAGGCGCCGGACTTGTCGGACAGGCCCACCTGCTCCAGCAGCTCGGCCGCCAGCGCCTCGACCTCCTCGCGGGGGCGGCCCTGGGCCGAGACCGGGGCCTCGGTCACGTTCTGCCGTACGGTGAGATGGGGGAACAGGTTGAAGTTCTGGAAGACGAAGCCGATGTGGGTGCGCTGGCGCAGGATGTCGCGTTCCCGCAGCTCGTACAGACGGTCTCCGGAGCGCCGGTAGCCGATGAACTCGCCGTCGATGGTGACGTACCCGCGATCGATCTTCTCGAGGTGGTTGATGCTGCGCAGCAGCGTCGACTTGCCCGACCCGGAAGGACCGATGACGACCGTCACCTCGCCGGCCCGGACCTGCAGGTCCACTCCGCGCAGGACCTCCAGCGGGCCGTAGCTCTTGTGGACGCCGCGCACGTCGACCATGGGCGTGCTCATCGCTGCCCGCCTCCGCTCGCGGCCGGGCGCCGCCGGGCGGCCCGCCGTACGTCGAGGATCCGGCGCACCCGCCGCACCGGCGTCGGCGGCAGGGCCCGCGCGAGGCCACGGCCGAACCTGCGTTCCACGTAGTACTGCGCGGCCGACAGGACCGTGGTGAGGACGAGGTACCAGATCGCGGCCACCAGCAGCATCGCGATCACCCGGCCGTTGCGGTTGTAGATCACCTGCACCTGGTAGAACAGCTCGGGCAGCGCCATGATGTAGACGACCGAGGTGCCCTTGACCAGGCCGATGATCTCGTTGCCAGCGGCCGGCACGATCGACCGCATGGCCTGCGGAAGCCGGATCCGCAGGATCTGCCTGGCCCTCGGGATGCCGAGCGCGGCGGCCGCCTCCAGCTGGCCCGGCTCCACCGACAGGAAGCCCCCGCGCACGATCTCCGCGGCGTACGCCGCCTGGTGCAGCGCCAGGCCGAGCGCGGCCGCCGTCACCGGTCCGATCAGCTCCATCGAGTCGACGGAGAAGAACGCGGGCCCGAACGGCACCCCGAACGAGATCTGCTTGTACAGCGCGGCGAGGTTGTACCAGAACAGCAGCTGCAGGATGAGCGGCACCGAGCGGAACAGCCACACGTAGCCCCAGGCCACCGACGCGAGCAGCGGCACCCGGGACAGCCGCATCAGCGCGAGCACGGTCCCCAGCAGGAAGCCGAGCACGATGCCGAGCGCGGTCAGCTCGACGGTGAACAGCACCGCGTGCAGCACCGACGGATGGAACAGGTACGCGCCGACGACCGGCCAGTCCCAGGCCGGGTTGGTGATCAACGCGTTGACCGCCATCGCCAGCAGCACCGCCACCACGGCGCCGGCGATCCAGCGTCCCGGGTGACGCGCCTTGACGACGGTCAGGGAGACGGCGGACTCCGCCGTCTCCTCCTCGATCACGGCGGGCGCGGTCATCGTGCCTCCGCGGTGGCGAACGAACGGGCGGTGTCGAGCACGTGGTGCGTGGGGGTCATGATCAGTCCTCCCGGCGACCGCGTCTGATCGCGGGCATCCGACATGTCCCTATCTTCAGCACAGCGATCGATAAACCGTCAAGACCTACTTGTTTAGTAGGTAATGTTCTACGATCTCTCCGCAGGCGTACGAGCGACAGGAGGTCCGATGCCCAAGACGCACGCGGTGATTCGATACGGCGGCCCCGAGACGGAGGCGCCGGCACGAGGAGGGCGCGCGAGCGCCGGCCACGGCGACATGGCGTGGGGAGGGCCGCGGTGAGCGACCGGCACCTGCTGGACAACCCCGTATGGGCGTCGCTCACCGGGCCGCACGCGCGCTTCGCCGAACGGTACGGCAACGCGCTGCGCTACCCGGACGACGTCTCGCCGTTCTTCGCGCTGCCCGGCGAGCCCGGCCCCGCGGACTGGGACGACCTCGCCGCCCTCGCCGGGCCCGGCGCGGTCGTCCCGGTCACCGGCGGCGCCTTCGCACCGCCGGACGGGTGGGAGGTGGTGGCGCGGGGCACCGGCGTGCAGCTGACCGGCGACGACGTGATCCCGGCGCCGGACGAGGAGGCGGTCCGCCTGGGGCCGGCGGACGTGCCGGAGATGCTGGACCTCGTCGCGCGCACCCAGCCGGGCCCGTTCCGGCCGCGCACCGTCGAGATGGGCACCTACCTGGGCATCCGTCGCGGCGGCGCATTGGTCGCGATGGCCGGGGAGCGGCTGCACCCGCCCGGCTGGACGGAGATCAGCGCGGTCTGCACCGATCCGGCCCACCGCCGCCAGGGCCTGGCGGCGCGGCTCGTGCTGGCCGTCGCCGCCGGCATCCGCGCCCGGGGCGAGACCCCGTTCCTGCACGCCGCCGCGAGCAACACGTCCGCGATCCGGGTGTACGAGGGCCTCGGCTTCCGCCTGCGCCGCCGGACGACGTTCGCCACCGTCCGCGTGCCCGCCGACGTGCCCGTCGCGTGAACGCCCGCCGGCCCTGAGGCCGCCTTCCTTTCCGGGCGACGGCGGCCGCCGGTGACGATTGACGACAAAACCTTATTTTCCTACTGTAATAATAGGTTTCACCGGGCCGAACTGTCAGGAGTCCCCGTGACCAAGCAGATCCATCTCGCCGCGCACTTCCCCGGCGTGAACAACACGACCGTCTGGTCCGACCCCGCGTCGGGCAGTCAGATCGACTTCGACTCCTTCCGCCACCTGGCCCAGACAGCCGAGCGCGGGAAGTTCGACTTCTTCTTCCTGGCCGAAGGACTGCGGCTGCGCGAGGCGAAGGGGCGCATCCACGACCTGGACGTCGTGGGCCGTCCGGAGTCGCTCACGGTCCTGTCCGCCCTGGCCGCCGTCACCACCCACCTCGGGCTCGCCGCGACGGTCAACTCCACATTCAACGAGCCGTACGAGGTGGCGCGGCGGCTCGCCACACTCGACCACCTGAGCGGCGGCCGCGCCGCGTGGAACGTGGTGACCAGCTTCGACGCCTTCACCGGGGAGAACTTCCGCCGGGGCGGCTTCCTGGCCGAGGCCGACCGGTACACCAGAGCGGAGGAGTTCCTGCGGACCGCCAGGGAGCTGTGGGACTCCTGGTCGCCCGACGCCGTGGCCGCGCACCGGGAGTCGGGGCGGTTCCTGCGGCCCGGCGGCGTCGCGCCCTTCCGGCACCAGGGCCGGCACTTCGACATCGCGGGGCTGTTCAGCACGCCGCGCGGACCGCAGGGCCACCCGGTGATCATCCAGGCCGGCGACTCCGACGAGGGCCGGGAGTTCGCCGCGTCGTCGGCCGACGTGATCTTCAGCCGGCACAGCAAGCTGGAGGAGGGCCGCGCCTTCTACCGGGACGTCAAGCGCAGGCTCGCCACCTACGGACGGCGGCCCGAGGATTTGAAGATCCTCCCCGCGGTGACGTACGTGCTCGGCGACACCGAGGCCGAGGCCCGGGAACGGGCCGTCGAAATCCGGCGCGCACAGGTCAGCCCGCAGACCGCGATCTACTTCCTGGAGGCCGTGTGGGGCCGCGATCTGTCGGGATACGACCCCGACGGCCCGCTGCCCGACGTCGAGCCGAACCTGGACGAGGGCGTCACCAAGGGACACGCGGCGTTCCGCCGCGACCGCGGCGAGGTGGTGGCCAAGTGGCGCGCCCTCGCCGAGGAGAAGAACCTGTCGATCCGCGAGCTCGCCATCGAGGTCTCCGCACCGCAGACCTTCATCGGCACGCCGCGCGCGGTGGCCGACGAGATCGACCACTTCGTGCAGACCGACGCGGCCGACGGCTTCATCTTCGTGCCGCACCTGACTCCCGGCGGGCTCGACGACCTGGTCGACAAGGTGGTTCCCCTGTTGCAGGAGAAGGGCGTGTTCCGGGCCGACTACACCGGGCCGACGCTCCGCGACCACCTCGGCCTCTCCCCCCGCACCCCGAACCGCACCGAGACTCCGAACCCCACCGAGACTCCGAACCGCACCGAGGAGATCTGATGACGCTGCATCTCGCCGTCGCGCTCGACGGGGCGGGCTGGCACCCGGCCGCGTGGCGGGCCGAGGGCGCGCGGCCGGACCGGCTGTTCACCCCCGGCTACTGGGCCGATCTCGTCGCGGAGGCGGAGCGCGGCCTGCTCGACTTCGTCACCTTCGAAGACGCGCCCGGCCTCCAGTCCTCCCGCCTCAACGAACCCGACGAACGCCTCGACCAGGTGCGCGGGCGGCTCGACGCGGTGCTGATCGCGTCCCGCGTGGCCCCGCTGACCTCGCGGATCGGCCTCGTCCCGACCACCGGCACGACCCACACCGAGCCGTTCCACGTCGCGATCGGCATCGCCTCGCTCGACCACATCAGCCGCGGCAGGGCCGGATGGCGGCCGCAGATCTCCGCCCGCCCCGACCAGGTCGCCCACTTCGGCCGCCGCCCGCCGTTCCCGCCGCAGGACTACTCCCCCGATCGGGATCCCGTCTTCCGCGAGCACGTGCGGGACCTGTTCGCCGAGGCCGCCGACGTGGTCGAGGTGGTCCGCCGGCTGTGGGACAGCTGGGAGGACGACGCCGAGATCCGCGACGTCGCGACCGGTCGTTTCATCGACCGCGACAAGCTGCACTACATCGACTTCCACGGCGACCGGTTCAGCGTGAAGGGTCCCTCGATCACGCCGCGCTCCCCACAGGGCCAGCCGCTGGTCACCTCACTCGCCCACGACACGGTGCCGTACGAGTTCGCGGCGAAGGGGTCCGACGTCGTGTACGTCACGCCGCGCGACCGCGAGGACGCCACCGCGATCGTCGAGCGCGTCCGGGCGGCGGAGGCGGCCGTCGGACGCACCGAGCCGCCGCTGCGGATCCTCGCGGACCTGGTGGTCTTCCTCGACGCCCGCGACGCGGCCGGGCGCAAGGCGCGGCTGGACGACCTCGACGGCGCCGAGCTCGAGTCGGACGCCCGCGTCTTCACCGGCACCCCCGCGGAGCTCGCCGCGCTGCTGCTCGACTGGCGCGAGGCGGGGCTGGCCGGGTTCCGCCTCCGGCCGGGCGTGCTGCCCCACGACCTGGCGGCGATCACCCGCGGCCTGGTGCCCGAGCTGCAGGCGGCGGGCGCGTTCCGGACCGCGTACGACACGGGGGACCTGCGCGGACGGCTCGGCCTCGCCCGCCCCGCCAGCCGCTACGCGAAGACGTCATGAGCGCCGCATCCAGCACGGGAAGGACGCGAGGGGCCGCCGCGCCGGCGCGGACGCTCCACGCGACGAAGGAGGACGGCCGGTCGTGAAGTTCCTCGCGATGACACTCGGATTCCATCTGCCCCACCCGCTGACCGGTGAGCTGAAACCGGTCACCGAGCGGTTCCGCGACATCGTGGCCGCCGCCGTCGTCGCAGAGGAGCTGGGCTTCGACGGGTTCGCCTTCGGCGAGCGGCACGAGCGGCCGTTCCTGTCCTCGGCCCCGCCCGTGGTGCTGAGCCACATCGCGGCGCACACCAGCACGATCAGGCTGTTCACCGCGGTGACCACGCTGAGCCTGCTCGACCCGGTCCGCGCGTTCGAGGACTACTCGACCCTGGACCACCTGTCCGGCGGACGCCTGGAGCTGATCATCGGCAAGGGCAACGGCGCCGCCCAGGCGCAGCTGTTCCACGTGACCGACCAGGACCAGTGGGACCGCAACCGCGAGGGTTACGAGCTGTTCCGGCGGCTCTGGCGGGAGGACAGGGTGACCTGGTCGGGCCGCTTCCGCCCGTCCCTGACCGACGCCGAGGTGCTCCCCCGGCCGCTGCAGCGGCCCATCCGGATCTGGCACGGCAGCGCCACCAGCAAGGAATCGGTGGAGCTCGCCGCCCGCTACGGCGATCCCCTGTTCTCCGCGAACGTGACCAACCCCGTCGAACCGTACGCGGAGCTGGTCGCCTACTACCGGGAGCGGTGGGAGCACCACGGCCGCGACCCTGCCGACGCCCTGGTCGGGGCGGGCAGCGCCGGCTACTACGCCACGCCGAGATCGCAGGACGCCGTCGAGACCTACCGGCCGATCTTCGACGCCCGGGTGGCGTTCCTGCGCGAGCAGGGGCTCGACCCGGTGTTCCCCACACTGGAGGACGCCATCGAGCGCGGCTCGATCCTCGTCGGCAGCCCTCAGCAGATCATCGACAAGGTGCACCGCTACCACGAACGCCTGGGCCACGAGGTGATGCACGTGTCGGCGGAGGCCGACGGGCTGACCGGCGCGCAGCACCGGGCGTCGCTCGAACTGTTCCAGAGCGACATCGCTCCCGTCCTGCGCAAGGAGATCCCCAGCAGGCCGTTCCCCACCGGAGGTCCGTCATGACCCGCCTGTCCATCCTCGACCTCGCCCCCATCCCGTCCGGCGCCACCGCCGGGGACGCCCTGCGCAACACCGTCGACCTCGCCCGGCGGGCGGAGGACGCCGGATACCACCGCTACTGGCTGGCCGAGCACCACCTCACCCCCGGCGTGGCGAGCTCCGCGCCGGCGGTGCTCATCGGGGCGGTGGCCGCCGCCACCCGGCGGATCCGGGTCGGCTCCGGTGCGGTCCAGCTCGGTCACCAGACCCCGCTGACCGTCGTGGAGCAGTTCGGCACGCTCGACGCCCTGTATCCCGGCCGCATCGACCTGGGCATCGGCCGCTCCGGGCAGCGTGCGCGCGAGTTGCGGGAGGCGCCGCCCGAGCCGGCCGCCCCCGCGGCGGCGCGTACGGTCAAGGGCCTGCTGATCCCGCCGCCGTTCTCGTTCACCCCGGCCGTCACGCAGGCGCCGATCTTCGCGCTGGCGCTCGCGCTGCTGCAGCAGCCGGGAGCCCAGAGCCCCGACTTCGCCGAGCAGGTCGACGACATCGTCGCGTTCCTGTCCGGGAGCTACCGCTCCGGCGACGGCCACGAGGCGCACGCCCAGCCCGGGGAGGGCGCCGACCTGGAGCTGTGGGTCCTGGGCAGCAGCGGCGGCCAGAGCGCCCAGGTCGCGGCCGAGCGCGGGCTGCCGTTCGCGGCGAACTATCACGTGAGCCCGGCCACCGTGCTGGAGGCGGTGGACGCCTACCGCGACGCGTTCAAGCCCTCGCAGGCGTATCCCGCGCCGCACGTCATGGTGTCCGCCGACGTCCTGGTCGCCCCCACCGAGGAGGAGGCCCGCCGCGTCGGCGAGCCGTACGGGCTGTGGGTGAGGAGCATCCGCACCGGCGCGGGGGCGATGAAGTACCCCTCTCCGGAGGAGGCGTCCGCGCACGAGTGGACCGAGGACGACAGGGCCCTCGTCGCGGACCGGCTGGACACCCGGTTCGCGGGCACGCCCGAGAAGGTGGTGGAAGGGCTGCGGGTGCTCAAGGAGGCGACCGGGGCCGACGAACTCCTCGTCACCACGATCGCGCACGACCACGCCGACCGCGTCCGGTCCCAGGACCTGCTCGCGGAGGCGTGGGCGGACGCCGGCGTCTGAGGCGAGGCCGGACGGCGAGCAACGGCTCCTGCCGGGATCACGTCCGGAGCCGGCCGCGTCCGCCGCGTCTCCTCGGCCGCGCCTTAGGGCCGCCAGCCATAGATGACGGGGGTGGACGCGGACAGCTCCGTCGCCGCCGGGAAGGCCGCGCCCACCGCCCAGAAGCGGTGCGTCCCCGGGACT
>NZ_JBFAOO010000250.1:0-9266 GCF_040675265.1 Microbispora sp. NPDC049633 | reverse complement strand
CCGTCACGGTGACCGGGCGGCTGCGGCCGGCCGAGCAGACCGACGACGTGATGCGCAGCGGCAACCTGCCGCGCGGTCAGGTGGCGACCGTGTCGACGGCAGAGCTGATCAACGTGTGGCCGGACGCGCGGGTGCGGGACGGGTTCCTCGTCGTGACCGCCCAGGAGCCGCCGGCACGTGCCACGCCGGTGGCCGTGTCCCCGCCGACCCAGGGCGGCGGCTTCACCTGGCGGAACCTGGCTTACGCCCTCCAGTGGTGGATCTTCGCGCTGTTCGCCGTGTACATGTGGTTCCACTTCGTCCGCGACGCACTGCGCGGGCGGCGGAATCGGGAGGAGCGCCGGGATTCGGAGCCGGAGCCGGCCGAGCCCGCCGCGCACGCGGAGGCCTGACGGGCCCTGGAGCCCGGACCGCCGCCTCGCACGGATATCGTGTGGTGACCGTTTCCCCAGCACCCAGCAGAGGTATTGATCGACGTGGAATCCGCGCTCAACTTCTACCGCGTCCTGGCCTACATCGTCGGCGTGATGCTGCTCGTGCTGTGTGCCGGGATGGTCGTCAAGTACGGCTTCGACAACAGCACGATGGTCGCGGTCGTCGGGCCGATCCACGGCTTCCTGTACATGGTCTATCTGGTGGCCGCGATCAACCTGGGCCTGATCAAGGCCCGTTGGCCGATCGGCTACCTGCTGCTCGTGCTCGTCGCGGGCACGATCCCGTTCCTGTCGTTCGTCCTGGAGCGGAACGTCACCGACCGGGTCCGCAGGAGGATCGCGACCGCCTCGTGAGCGCCCGGTCGTGAGCGCCGCCTCGTGAGCGCCGGGCTTGAAAGCGTCGGCTTGTGAACGCCGCCGGCCGGGCGCCGTGACGGCGCCCGGCCGGGGATGTGCGCGAGCTCTGGGACAGGCCGCTCAGACAGGCTGCGCAGAACAGGCTGCTCAGCCGCCGATCTGGCGGCGGCGGATGCGCCGCAGCCGCGCCCGCTGCGACTCGTCCAGCATGAAGTAGGCGACGATCGGCGCTCCCAGCGCGCCGATCGCGACCAGCCAGGCCAGGAGCGTCGGCACCGGAAGGATGAAGACCAGCACGGCCACCACCGCCGCGCCCACGTAGTACTTGCCCAGTGGCGACATCGTCAGGCCTTTCGTGTCGGGTCCCGCGCGGGACGTCGTCCCGCGTCGCTGGGAGAACGTCCGAAGTCCGGGCCGAGTTCCGCGAACGGCCGAGGGGAGGCGCGGGCCGGTGTCGGGGGATGCGCCTCGGACCCCGGCCCGCGCATATACGTGGGCCGGGATTCCGACGCCGAAGGCGGGGACCCTGGCCTCGGCGGCTCCGCCGCGCCCCCTGCGGCGGAACGCCGCAGACTCAGCCCTCGCCGGACTCCTGCTTGCCCATCGCCTTACGGATCAGGTCGCGGGCACGATCCATGATCGCGATCGGCGTGCCCATCAGGATGTTCGCCGTCGCCGACTCGACCCCGGGGTGCGGATGCGTGGGTGCCATCGCCTCGGCGGCCTTGACGCCCACGGCCATGGCCTTGCGCTCGGCCTCGGACGTGCTGGCTTTGAGCTCGGAGAACTCGTAGCGCTCCTCGGCGGCGGCGTGGGCGAACACGGCGGCCCGCAGCCTCTCCAGCTCCCGGGAGAACTCCGCCGTCGTCACGTCCATGTCGTCGAGGCGGCTGAGCAGTTCCTTCGCCTCTTCCTCTTCCTGCAGACGGTTGTCCACGATCGTGTCGCCGCCGACCAGCTTGCGCCGCGCGTAGGGGTGGACGATCTCCTCCTCCGCCGTCTCGTGAACGGCGAGCAGGCGGACGAGGCGGCTGAAGGCCTCCTTGCGCTCCTCCCCCTGGCATCTGTCGACCTCGTCGAAGAGCTCCCGGATGAGAGCGTGCTGGTGCGTCAGGAGTTCGATCACGTCGTTCTCCCGCATGGTCTCCGGCCTTGACTGGCGGTCCATTAGCGCCTCCTTCCTGGTCATATCCGGGCTACCCGTAACCGGGGGGCGAAACCCATGACCTGCGGATTCGGCGCTGGGGGCGCATTACGCGGCCGCGCGGGCCGGGCGCGGCGACCGGGTTGGAACGCTGCGGGCGGGCCGCCGTTCCCGGCTCAGGTGGGCTGCCGGGCGGCCAGCCACTCCTCGTGGGCGGCGAGCAGCCGGGACCACAGCGCGTCCTTCTCCTCGGAGGAGACGTCGTCCAGGGTCATGCCGTAGACGTCCGCGAGCGCGGCGAAGTAGTCCTCCCGGCGCTCCAGCGTCACCGACGGGTCCGGCCCGACCCCGGCCGGCGGTAGACCGACGCGCGTGAGCACGAGCCCTCTGAGCAGGTCGATCCCTGCGGCGTCGCGCCGCTGCACGGACGCCACCCGGACGAATCCCGACTGGGGGGAGCTGGACAGCCATTCGTGCTTGGCCTCGAAGGCGCCCATCTCCGTCGGTCCCGGGCGGAAATCCATGCCGCTGAAGCTGCCGCGCGCGTCGTGGTCGAACCGCCAGCCGCCCGGCTCGGCCTCCGACCGGCGCAGGGCGTACCGGAACGGGCCCTGCCGGTAGACGCCCTCGACCAGCGGGATCGGCTCGTGGATCGCGTCGCCCAGCCCGGCGTCGACCAGCCACCGCCCGCCGGGATTGGCGTCCGCCGGCAGGCCGCTCACGGTCAGGGCCAGGTGGTTTCCCGTGGCCCCGGCGGGTTCCTCGGGCGAGCCCTGGACGCCGCCGAAGTGCCGCGTGACCGCGTAGCCCAGCTGCCGCAGGAGCACCGAGAAAGCGCCGTTCAGGTGGCAGCAGTATCCGCCGCGCCCGGACATGATCCGCCGCCACGACTCGGCCGGGTCGATCGTGGTCGGCCGGCCCAGCCAGATCTCCAGGTTCTCGTACGGCACCCGCTCGACGTGTGCCGCCTGGAGCCGGAACAGCTCTTCGACGCTCGGCGGGCCACTCGACCGCAGGCCGAGCCGTCGCAGGTAGTCCTCAGCATGCAGCGTCCGATCCACATGGCCACGCTAGCGCGGGCGGCCGACGTTTCCGGTGCACGGGATCTGCACATTTCCGGACGGCGACTCTGCACAGGGGGGATCTACGCTTCCGTGCATGGCAACCCCGCAGCAACGCCGTGTCCTCGTCGTCGAGGACGACGACACCATCGCCAACGCCGTACGGCTCCGGCTCGTGGCGGAGGGCTTCGACGTCCGCGTCGCGAGCGACGGCGAGGAGGCGCTCGCGGCCTACGCGAAGGCGGAGCCCGACGTCGTCGTCCTCGACCGGCTGCTGCCGGGCCTGGACGGGCTCGAGGTGTGCCGCAGGATGCAGGCGGCCCGGCCGGTGCCGGTGCTCATGCTCACCGCGCTGGGCGAGGAGACCGACGTGCTGGTCGGCCTGGGCGTGGGCGCCGACGACTACATCACGAAGCCGTTCAGCATGCGGGAGCTCGTCGCGAGGATCCACGCGCTGCTGCGGCGGGTTGAGCGGGCCAGCCTGCTGGCCCACGAGGACACGGTGATCAGGATCGGCGACGTCGAGATAAACACGGCCGAGCGCCGCGTGTTCGTCCGGGGGACCGAGGCCCAGCTCACCCGGACCGAGTTCGACCTGCTGCGGCGTCTCGCCGAGCGGCCCGGCCACGTCTTCGAGCGCGAGCGGCTGCTGTCGGACATCTGGGGCTTCTCCGAGGCCGCCGCGACCCGGACCGTGGACAGCCACGTCCGCGCGCTGCGCCGCAAGCTCGGCCCGGAGGTCGTCCGTACCGTCCATGGCGTGGGATACGCGCTCGTCCGCCCGTGACGCGCACCGCAACGGAGAAAGCCAGGCGATGAGGCCGCTCGACTTCCTCGGCCGGATCAAGGTCAAGCTCGGCATCGTGATCGTGCTCGCCGTGGTGGCGGCGTTCGTCGTGAACGAGGTCGGCATCAACTCCGGCCTGTCCCGGGATCTCAGGATCGCGATCGCCGTCGTGCTCGCGCTGATCATGGTGCAGCTCCTCGCCCGCGGCATGACCCGGCCGCTTCGCGAGATGGCCGCCGCCGCGCAGACGATCGCCAAGGGCCGGTACGGCCTGCGCGTGACCGCGACGTCCCGCGACGAGGTGGGGGAGCTGGCGCGGGCGTTCAACGCGATGGCGGCCGACCTCGCCGAGGTCGACCGGCAACGGCGTGAGCTGGTGGCCAACGTCAGCCACGAGCTGCGCACGCCCATCACCGGCCTGCAGGCCGTGCTGGAGAACGTCGTGGACGGTGTCACGCCGCCCGACCTCGACACCCTGGGCACGGCCCTCGCCCAGACGCAGCGGCTCGGCCGCCTGGTTGCCCAGCTCCTCGATCTGTCGCGGCTCGACTCGGGGGCGCGGCTGATCGAGCCGGAGGAGCTGGACCTGGCGTCGCTGTGCCGCCAGGCAGTCTCGGAGGCGGCTCTCGCGCGCGACGACGTGACGGTGATGAACGCCGTCGCGCCGGGGACGGCCCTGTCGGCCGACGCGGCCCTGCTCGCCCAGGTGCTGGCCAACCTGCTCGACAACGCCGTACGGCACAGCCCGTCCGGCGGCACGGTCCGGGTGGAGGCGCGGGCCGCCGGGCCGAACCTGGAGATCGGCGTCACCGACGAGGGTCCCGGCATCCCGGCGGCGGAGCGGGCCCGGGTGTTCGAGCGCTTCTCGCGCCTCGACGCCGGGCGGGCCGCCGACGCGGGTGGGGCCGGGCTCGGGCTCGCCATCGCCAAGGAGATCGTCGAGCTGCACGGCGGGTCGATCTCGGTGGCGGACCCGCTCCCGGCCGTGAGACGGCCCGGGGGGAGAGGCCGAGGGACGGCGCCGGGGTGCCGGATGGTCGTCACGCTGCCGCGTCAGGGCGAGCCGGTGGCGGGGGAGAGCGCGGACGGACCCGTCCACGCCGCCGAACGAAGGGGAGACATGGAGATTGAGCAGGTGGGCGCCGGCCGTCCCGCGGGTGGGCCCGGCGGGGAGGGCCCACGCGGGGACGACGGCGGTGACCGGGCGGGGAGAGCCGCCATCGCGGCCGAAGGACCGGGAGAGTCCGGTGACGCGGCCGCCGCACCCCGCTACGCCGGTGCGCCGCATCCTGCCGCTCCGCACTCCGGCACTCCGCATCCTGCTGTTTCCCATCTCGCGGCTCCGCACTCGGACGCTCCGAATTCCGCCACACCGCACTCCGGCGCGGAGCGGCACGCACCCGGCGCGCGGGGTGAGGACACGGGGCCGTCCACGCCCGTGACCGCCGACGCTGCCGGGCGACCCGGGGAGCGGCAGGTGGCAAGCTTCGAGTCCTCCCCCGAGGCCGCGGCTCCTGCTTCGACGACCGGCATCGCGGAGACGGGTCACCTCCGGGCCGGTCACCCCCGGGCCGGGGACTTCGGCATCTCCCCGGCCGGTAGCGAGGGCATGGCCGGCGGCGACGGCGGCGAGGACCGTGAGGATCCCCGGCGGCAGGACCTCGTCCATGACCGGGCAGACCAGCCGTACCCGGTCCCCCCGGGCGGAGGCGCCGGCGTGCCGGGGCAGGTGTTCGCGCCGCGGGCCGGGGTGCCCTACGACCCTGCCGGGCACGTGGCGCGGGTGGCTCTCGGCGCGGGCGTCGGCATGTTCGCCGGATTCCTCGCCGGGCTGATCGCTCCGGTCTTCCTCGGCATAGGGGGCCTGGGCATCGTCTCTTTGGTGCTGTTCACCGCCGCCGGGGCGGTCGTGGGAGCGACGCGCGGCTCGTCGACGGCCCGGCGGGCAGCGGCGACGGCCGCGGCCGCGTCCCCGCCGCCGTGGTACACAACCCGGCCCACGACCGCTCCAGGGACCGCGCCGGCCACTGGCGCCGCGCCCGCGTCGGACACCGCGCCCGGGGGAGACGCCGTGCCCGGTTCCGCCGAAGGGACATCCGTGCCGGTGGCGGTCACCGTGAGCACCCAACCCGGTCCGCTTCCGGAGACACCGGGATCGTCCGCGCCCACCGTGGCCGCAGCCGTCCACAGCGTGAGCTCTCCGGCGCCTCCGGTTCCCGCCGCGCCGGGGGGCACGCCTCCGGAGAACCCGGCGGGCCCGCGTGTCCAGGAGCGCGCGGAGCAGCGGCAGGCCTCCCCGGAACCGTCCGTGCCCCCTGTGCCCTCGTCCCCTGTGCCCTCGTCCCCCGTGTTCTCGATGCCCCCTGGTCCCCCGATGCCCCCTGGGCCCCCCGGGTCCGGGCCGCACACGCCGGGACGGTATCCCCCGCCGCCCGCCTACGTGCCGCCGCCGCTGTTCCCGCGGCCGGACCTCCCGGAGGCGCCCCGCTGGCTGCTGCCGGCCGCCGCGGCGGCCGGTCTGGTCGCCGCCGTCACCCTGCCGTACGCGTCGGCCGGGCTGGGCCTCGTGCTGACGGCGGTCGCGATGGGGGCGGCGGCGTTCCCCGCGGTGCTGCCGCTCCGGCGCGGCCGGGTCACCCCGTGGACCCTGGCCTTCGGCCTCCTGGCGTACGCGCTGGTCTCCGTGGCGCTCTTCCGCGACGCCGAATGGGTGGTCGGGCCGGTGCTGCTGGCCGCGTTCGGAGTGGGGTCCCTCGCGCTGTCGGGCGGTGGCCGGGGCTGGCTCGCCGTGATCAGGGGAGGAATCTCGGTCGCGTTCGCGGTGCTGCCGACGCCGTGGTTCCTGGCCGGGCCGTTGCGGACCCTGGCGCGGCGGCGGCGGATGCTGCCCACGCTGGTCAGCGCCGCCGTGACCGTCGTGTTGCTGGCCGTCTTCGGCCTGCTGTTCTCCTCCGCCGACGCGGTCTTCTCGGCCTTCCTCAGCGACCTGCTGCGGACACCGGAATGGGCGCAGAGCCTGCCGTACCGGGTCTTCGTGTTCTGCGTGTTCGCGGTGCTGGCCGTGGCGGCGGTGCTGGTGGGCCTGCGCCCGGTGGCCGAGCCCGCCGCGCCCGACCTGCGGATGTCCCTCGGCCGGCAGGTGTGGGTGATCCCGCTGGCCGGGCTGAACCTGCTGTTCGCGGCGTTCGTGACCGTGCAGATCACGGTGCTGTTCGGCGGAAGCCGCAGGGTGCTGTCGACGGCGGGGCTCACCTACGCGGAGTACGCGAGGTCGGGCTTCTTCGAACTCGTCACGGTCAGCCTCTTCGTGCTCGGCATCGTGGCCGCCGCGGTCGCCCTGCTGCGCCTGCGCGGCCGGGCAGACCGCTGGCTGCTCGCCGTGCTGCTCGGCCTGCTGTGCGCGTTCACGCTGGTCATCCTCGCCTCGGCGCTGCACCGCATCGGCCTCTACACCGACGCGTACGGCCTGTCCCGGCTGCGGGCCTCGGTGGTGGCGACGATCTGGTGGCTCGGCGCGGTGTTCGTGCTGGTGCTGGCGGCCGGGACGGTGCGGCTGATCGGCGGCGGCACGTCCTGGTTCTTCCGGGGGCTCGTGCTGCTCACCGGCGTGTCGCTGCTGGTGTTCGCGGTCTGGGACCCCGACGCGCGGGTGGCCGAGACCCAGCTCACGATCCGGGGCGTCGAGCGGCTCGACCACGGCTACCTGGGCGACCTGGGGGCGGAGGCCGTGCCGATCCTGGACCGGCTGCCCGAGCCGGACCGCAGTTGCGTGCTGAGCGAAGTGGTCGCGGTCAACGGTCTCCGCGAGCCGGACTCCTGGAACGGCTGGAACCTCGCCCGTGCCCGCGCCCGCGAGGTGCTGGAGCGCAGGCCCGTCGTGCGGCCCGACGACTGCCCCGGTTCGTCGCGTGTGCCCGGACCGTACGACTGATCTAATCGAGGACGTGACCTTCGATGTGCTGATCAGCGGCGGCCGCGTCGTGGACGGGACCGGAGCCCCCGCGTTCCGCGCGGACGTCGGCGTGCGCGGGGGCCGGGTCGAGGCGGTGGGCCGTCTCGGCACGGCCGAGGCGGCCACCCGGATCGACGCGGCGGGCAGATACGTGCTGCCGGGGCTGGTGGACTGCCACGCGCACGGCGACGCGGTCGTGTTCGACCCTCTCGTGCAGCACGCCGCGCTGCGGCAGGGGGTCACGACCTTCGTGCTCGGGCAGGACGGCCTGTCGTTCGCGCCGGCCACCACCCCGGCCGCCTTCGCGTACGCGAGCCGCTACTTCGCGGCGGTCAACGGCGCGCACCCGCACGTGGACGGGCCGGTGAGCGTCGCGGACCTGCTCGCCGGATACGACGGCAGGACCGCGCTCAACACCGTCTACCTGCTCCCGCACGCGACGATCCGGTTCGACGTGATGGGTCCCGCGGAGCGGGCCGCGGACGAGGACGAGACGCGGGCCATGCTCCGCAGGGTCGAGACGGGCCTGTCCGAGGGGGCGGCCGGGCTGTCGTCGGGCCTGGAGTACGCCCCCGGCCGGTACGCCGACGCCGCCGAGCTGGCCGCGTTGTGCGCGTCGCTGGGCGGCCTGCCGTACGTGACCCACATGCGCGCGTACGGCCCGTCCGCGGCGGTGGGGATGACGGAGGTCGTGGAGATCGCCAAGCGGTCCGGGGCGGCCGCGCACGTCTCGCATCTCCACGGCCCGGCCTCCACTCTGCTGCCGCTGGTCGAGGACGCCCGGCGGCAGGACGTCGACCTGAGCTTCGACACCTATCCCTACCTGCGGTCCAGCACGATCCTGGCGATGGTGACGCTGCCGCCGTGGGTGCCCGCCGCCGATCCCGGCCGCGCCGTGGCGATGCTGTCCTCCGAGCGCGATCGTCTCGCCGCGGAGTGGGCGGGACGCGACGATCTGTGGCCGCGCATCACGCTCTCGCACGCCCCCGGCTTCGAGTGGGCCGAGGGGATGACCCTGCCCGCCGCCGCGGCCGAGTACGGCGCGACGGCCGCCGACTTCTGCCGGGTGCTGCTTGTGGAGACCCGGCTCGAGGCGGGCTGCGTGCAGGCGCGCCCCGACGAGGGCCCGGCGGGGGAGGAGTCGGTGCGCGCCGTCATGCGCGACCCCGGCCACACCGGCGGCTCCGACGGCATCTACGTGGGCGGCCATCCGCACCCGCGCGGCTTCGGCGCGTTCGCCCGCTACCTCGGCCGGCACGTGCGCGAGCTCGGCGATCTCACCTGGGAGCAGGCCGCCGTGCACCTGGCCTCCCACCCGGCGCGCCGGTTCCGGCTGCCCGACCGCGGCCTCGTACGGCGCGGCCAGGCCGCGGACCTGATCGTCGTCGATCCGGCGACGGTGGCCGACACGGCGACCTACGACGAGCCCCGATCGCTCGCCGTGGGCGTGGACGACGTGCTCGTCGGCGGCAGGTCTTCGACGAGTCGATCCTCGGCACCCTGCGCGGGCACCTGTCCATCGGGCACTGCC
>NZ_JBFAOO010000249.1:0-9344 GCF_040675265.1 Microbispora sp. NPDC049633 | reverse complement strand
GCGGAGCGGCCGCATGCGACCGCTCCGCCTCGCGCGTCGGTCAGCGCCCCGTCTCGTCCGTGCGCAGGAACTCGGGCCGGGAGCGGTCCCAGCCCGGCACGTCCAGCGCGTTGAGCGCCGCGACGATCCGCTTCTCCTCGTAGACGAAGTGCGTCTCCATCAGCGCGGCCAGGCTGTCCAGCTCGCGGCGGACCTCCACGGGGTCGGCCGCCTGGTCCAGACGCCCGGCGAGGTCCTGCAGCCGCCGCAGGCAGTCCTCCACCAGGCGGTGGTCGCGGCGCAGTTCCTCCAGCACCGGGCGCAACTCCGGGTACCGCCGGGCGAGTTCGGGGAACGCACCGTCGTCCTCACCGGTGTGGTGGCGGTTCAGCGCGGAGCAGAAGGCGAGGCAGTGGGCCCGCAGTTCGCGGGGGCGGGCGCCTCCGGCGAGGTGGGCGTCGATGTCCTCGCGCAGCGCCGCGAGCTCCTCGCGGAGCCAGATGTGTACGTCGATCAACTGGTTGCCGAACGCCCTCAGGCGTCCATGCGATGTCGTCAAGGTCGTCCCTTGTGCCGGCGCCTCCATGCCCTCGGCGGTCTCCTTGCCGGGTGCACCGCGACGCTGGCAGAGGGTCTATCACCAAGCCGTCCGACGCGTCAACGGTGCGGGGACCGGCGGTAGCGGACCTCGGTCAGCGGGAATCCGTCCGACTCGTCCCGCTGCACGGCTCCGTCGGGGTGCCAGCCGCCGCGCTCGTAGAACCGCCGGGCTCGGGCGTTCCCCTCGACGACCCAGAGGGTGGCCTGCTCGTACCCGGCGGCGGCGAGGCCGTCCAGCACGGCGGACATGAGCCGCCCGCCGACCCCGGCGCCCCACGCCTCGGGCACCAGGTAGATCGCCGAGACCTCCGCCACCGAGGCGGGGTCGACGTCGTCGTCCCGGCCGGGGCCGAACGCGGCGAAGCCGGCGACGGAGCCGTCCACCTCCGCCACGAGGATCTCCGTACGCCGCGGGGACTCCCCCAGCAGCCGCTCCCACACCGGCAGGCGCATGGCCGGGGTGAGGCCGTCGAGGTGAGCCTGGGGCATCAGTCCCGGGTAGGCGGCCTGCCACGACCGCACGTGGACGGCGGCGATCGCCCCGGCGTCCGCCGGTTCGGCGTGTCTGATGATGATGCACTCTCCTAACCACTCGTCACCGGCACCGGTAATGCGCCTCGCGGCACAGCCGGGCGAACGGGGGCTCCATATTGCTCCGCGCCGCACACAAAGGCGAATCGTTATTGCTAAAAGACTTTGCGCGCACTTTGTTCTGGTTTAACCTCGTCGTCCGTGAAACTCGCCATGATCGCGCTCGCCGGTTCGGTGACGCTGGGGCTCGTCCCGGCCGTCTCCTCCCCGGCCGCCGCCCACCCCGTCAAGAACAGGACCCTCACCGCCAACCGCCTGTACAGCGCGGGTCCTTTGCCGACCACCTCCTGCCGGGAAAGACCGGTGAAGAAGAACGACGCGGCGTCGGCCAAGAGCTATCTGGCCGATGTGCTCAGGTGCGTCGACCGTTCCTGGACCGCCCAGTTGCGCAAGGCGGGGCTGAAGCAGTCCCGGATGAAGCTCACCGTGACCGACAAAGCGCCGGCGAAGTTCTGCGGGCTGAAGTGGCGCAAGGACGATTTCGACGCCTTCTACTGTGAAGGGTCTCGCACGCTTCTGATCGTGCTTTCCAAGGACCTCCTGGAGGAGCCGGAGGATCTCTATCTGTTCAACCTGGTGGCGACGTTCTACGGAGAGCACGTGCAGAACGCCGCCGGCATCTACCGGGCCTGGGTGAACCTCGACTCCCGGAACAAGGCCGAGCTCGCCGAGCAGAACCGGCGCTACAACCTGCAGGGCCACTGCTTCGCCGGAGCCTTCATCCGCAGCGTCTGGAAGTCCCTCCACCGTGGCTCGGAGGACTGGGACGACCTGCTCTTCTACCTGCGCGGCTGGGCGGGCAAGGACGGCGGAAGCAGGAAGTCGATCACCTACTGGGCCGACGCCGGGTTCAAGTCCGGCGACCCCGGCTCCTGCAACACATGGACCGCCCCGTCCTCCAAGGTGGCGTGACCCGGTCTGATGCACCGGCTGACCGGGACGACAGCGGGCCCGGTCAGCCGGTCCGGCTCGCTCGTCGGCCCATAGTCACCTGACATTTCGCGGTGCTGTCCGGTCGTACCGGTGAGAAGCCGGACTTGCACACCGAATCGAAGGGACGGGTGGCGATGCCCACGCGACGCGAGGAAGACGAAGCCACGATAAGGCGGCAGATCGGCAGGGTCGTCGAAGGGATCCGGGCCGGGGATCTCGAAGGCCTGAGGCGGCTCTACGCGCCGGACGTCGTGTCCTTCGACGTCGAGCCGCCACTGCAGCACGTGGGGACAGACGCGAAGTTGAAGAACTGGGCGAAGGTGTTCGCGCTCTTCCAGGAGGTGGACTACGAGGTTCGCGACCTGACCCTCACCGTGGGCGATGACGTGGCGTTCGGCCACTGCTTCGGCCGGCTCAGCGGCACGCTGAGGAACGGGACGGCGACGAGCGGCATGTGGGTCCGGGGCACGTTCTGCTTCCGGAAGACCGACGGCGACTGGTTGATCGCGCACGACCAGGTCTCCGTGCCGCTCGACATGGCGAGCGGCCGGGGAGTGACCGACCTCGAGCCCTGACGCGGACGGTGCCGCCGGTGACCGTCAGGAGGGGGTCGAGCCGGAGGTCCTGGCGCGAAGGCCGCTCACCCGGCGCAGGATGTCCCACCAGAACGGCGCGCCGAACAGCAGGGCCACCAGGGTGACGAGGAAGCCCGGCCAGTGGCCCGGCGACGTGAGACGCCCCCACCAGTCCCCGCCGCGCCAGGCCCAGGCCGGGCCGCCGGAGGCGTCCATCGTGACGCTCACCGGGGCGTGCGTGAAGATCTTCACGAACGCCGGAGTGCTCAGCACGTCGGTGACGCACACGTAGGGGTCCTGGCCCGGCTCGCACTGCTCGCGCAGGGGTTCCAGCGCCTGCGGGCCGGACTGGCCGAACGCGGTCACCGCGCTGCGGTAGGCGTTGTCGCGCAGCAGGCTCTTGCCGTACTCCAGGGAGTCCATGCTGAACACCAGCGTCACGACGAGGCCGAGCGCGACGAGGACCCAGCGGACGTAGCGGCGGTAGAGCACGCTGAGCCGCTCCATCTCGCCGTCGAACCAGTCCTCCACGCCCCGCCGGAACGCCTCCAGGTCGTGGCTCGCCCTGTCCCACACGGCCTTGAGCGGCCGGGAGAAGGGGCTCTTGAGCGCGTCGAGATCCCGCATGAGAGTCTCCACGCCGCCGTGTTCGGTGGCGATCTCCAGGACGGCGACGGCGAAGCGCGCGGGCGGGATGTCGGCGATGCTCGTCCGTCCGCGCTTGGCGTGGTCGATCTCCTGCAGGCGCTCGTGGAGCAGCTCGGCCATCGACTTGCCCTGGCCTGGCGGCAGCACGGCCGGTGCGTCCGCGGCGAGGACGGCGGTCTCCACGGGGTCGGCCTGCTCCGCCGGATGCGCGGGGTCCACCCGCTCGTCCACCCGCTCGTCGATCGGGGCCGGGTCCGCCGCCATCTGCTCGGCGGCCACCGAGCCGGCGGCGGCGGCCAGCGGCGGGCTCTCCACGGGCGGCGGCTGGCGGCTGAAGGCGGGCCGCGGGTCCCGGCCGAACGGCAGCCGCGCGAACACCCCCATGACGCTGGCGGGCAGGCGCGAGCGGCCCTCCTCCGGCGCGGCCGCCTGTGTCAGCGGCGTCCGCGCCTTGCGCCCGAACCTCTTCAGCACGTCGAGGACGCGGTCGAGCCGGGAGGTCCCGTCCGACGTCTCCGCGCCGTCGAGGGTGTCGCGCAGGTACGCCCACAGGAACTTGCTGCGGATTCCGAGCAGCCTGACGATGCCCTCGTTGATGCCGCTGACGAGAAGCGACAGCAGCAGGAAGGCCAGGACCAGCCCGATGGCCAGATCGGCGTAATACGAGATCAAAGAGATCACCCGCACCGTTGATACAGCGTGCCCGCTGCAGGGGCAATGCCTTCCGCGACCCTCGATCTTGATCAAACGGCCCGGGCGCGATTGGGCAAATGAGTAAGATCAGATAAAACCACGTCCCTTTGGAGTACGGCAATGGCCGACGAGACGTCCCCGTCCCCGTCCCCGAAGCTCAACACCTCGGTGCCGCATCCCGCCCGGGTGTACGACTACTGGCTGGGCGGCAAGGACAACTTCGCGGCCGACCGCGAGGTCGCGGAAGCGGTCAAATCCGCTTCCCCCGGGGTCGTCCAGGGTGTCCGGGACAACCGCGCCTTCCTCTACCGGGCCGTGCGATTCCTCGCGGAGCAGGGCGTCACCCAGTTTCTGGACATCGGCACCGGCATCCCGACCCAGGGCAACACCCACGAGGTCGCCCAGGCCGTGAATCCGGCGGCCAGGGTCGTCTACGTCGACAACGATCCCATCGTGATGGTCCACGCCCGCGCGCTGCTGCGCAGCGCGCCGGAGGGCAGGACCGCCTACGTCGAGGCCGACCTCCGTGACCCGGACGCCGTACTCAAGCACCCGGACACGCTGGCGACGCTCGACTTCGAGCAGCCGATCGGCCTGGTGATCGTGGGCACGCTGATGTACATCAAGGACGAGGACGACCCGTTCGGCGTCGTCAAGCGCTACACCGACGCGCTCGTGCCCGGCAGCTACCTCGCCGTCTCCCACGTCACCGGCGACTTCGCCCCCGAGAGCCTGAGGGCCTTCGCCGAGGCGTACAACGCCGGGTCCGTACCGCTCATCCTGCGGACCGGCGCCGAGATCAGCCGGTTCTTCGAGGGCTTCGAGCTCGTGGAACCCGGCCTGGCCGCGCTCGGCGAGTGGCGTCCGGCCCCGGACGACGTCCCTCTCCCGGCCGACCACGTGCACGGCGCGTACGGCGGCGTGGGCCGGAAGCTCTGACCGGCCCTCGCCCCGCGCTCAGTCCTCGTAGAAGACGCGCTCGACCACGGTCCTGGCCCGCCGGGTGGCGCGCCGGTAGTCCTCGATGAAGTCCTCGGTGCCCTCCGGGGGATAGCCGAGGGCCCGCGCGAGCAGCACCCGTTCCTTGACCGGGATGGGGATGCTGTCGGCCGCCCGCCCGCGCACCAGCATGAGGGCGTCGCGGATGCGCGAGGCGAACAGCCACGCCTCCGCCAGCACCGCCTCGTCGGCCGGGTCGAGCAGGCCCTCCCCCGCCGCCGCGCGCAGCGCGTCCAGGGTGCGCGTGGTGCGCAGCGCCGGTACGGCTCCCGCGTGCCGCAGCTGGATCAGCTGGGCCACCCACTCCACGTCGCTCAGCCCGCCCCTGCCGAGCTTGGTGTGCAGGGCCGGGTCGGCCCCGCGCGGCAGCCGCTCAGCCTCCATTCGCGCCTTGAGCTTGCGGATCTCGCGCACGGCGTCGGCGGAGATGCCCTCGGCCGGGTAGCGCAGCGGCTCGACGAGCGCGACGAACTCGTGGCCGAGCTCGGCGTCGCCCGCGCAGAACCGGGCCCGCAGCAGCGCCTGGGCCTCCCAGTGCGAGGCCCAGCGGTCGTAGTAGGCCCGGTAGGAGGCGATCGTCCGGACGAGCGGCCCCTGCCGTCCCTCCGGCCGCAGGCTCGCGTCGATCTGCAGCGGCGGGTCGGGGGCGGGCAGCGCGAGCAGTCTGCGCGTCTCCTCGGCGACCGCGTGCGCGGCGTCGGTCGCGTCCCGCTCGGCCACCCCCGGCAGCGGCGCGTGCACGAACATGACGTCGGCGTCGCTGGCGTAGGAACTCTCCAGGCCGCCCAGGCGGCCCATGGCGATCACCGCGATCCGGGTCGGGAACGTGGCCCGCCGCTCCAGCGTGACCTTGTTGATCGCCGTGTCCAGCGCCGCCTGGATCGTGACGTCGTTGAGGGACGAGAGCGCCTGGCCGACCTCCTCGATGTCGATCAGCCCGGACAGGTCGGCGCAGGCCGTACGGAGCAGTTCCCTGCGGCGCAGGGCCCGGACGGCGGCGACGGCGGTCTCGGCGCTCTCCGCGTGGCGGCCCACCGCGGCGGCGGCCTCCGCGGCGAGCGTCGCGGCGGGCCGTACGGCCAGCTCGGCGGGCGAGCCCAGCATCGCGACGGCCTCGGGCGCGTGCAGCAGCAGCCCGGTGACGTAGCGGCTGGTGCCGAGCAGGTGGGCGAGCCGCTCGGCCACGGCGGTCTCGTCGCGCAGCAGCCGCAGGTACCAGGGCGTGGTGCCGAGCTTGTCGCTCACCTGGCGGAAGCCGAGCAGGCCGGCGTCGGGGTCGGGAGCGTCGGCGAACCAGCCGAGCATGACCGGCAGCAGCGTCCGCTGGATGGCCGCCCGGCGGGAGACGCCGCTGGTGAGCGCGGCGATGTGGCGCAGCGCGCCCCCGGGGTCGGCGTATCCGAGCGCCTCCAGCCGCGCGGTGGCCGCGGCCGTGGACAGGCGGGCCTCGGTCTCCGGCAGCCGGGCGACGGCCTGCAGCAGCGGCCGGTAGAACAGCTTCTCGTGGAGCCGCCGCACCTCCAGCGCGTGCCGCCGCCAGGTGGTGGTGAACTCCCCCACCGGGTCGGTCGTCATGCCCAGCCCTCGGCCGAGCCGCCGCAGGTCGGCGGTGTCCGACGGCACCACGTGGGTGCGGCGCAGCCGGTGGAGCTGGAGCATGTGCTCGACCTGGCGCAGGAAGGTGTAGGCCTCGGCGAGCGACTTGGCGTCGTCGCGGCCGACGTAGCCGCCTCTGGAGAGCGCGGCGAGGGCCGACAGCGTGGCCCGGCGGCGCAGCAGCGGGTCGGACCGGCCGTGCACGAGCTGGAGGAGCTGCACGGCGAACTCGATGTCCCGCAGCCCGCCCGGCCCGAGCTTGATCTGCCGGTCGGCCTCGCCCGCGGGCACGTGCGCCTCCACGCGGCGGCGCATGGACTGCACGTCCTCGACGAACTTGGGCCGGGCCGCGGCCTGCCACACCAGCTCGTTGACCGCGGCGACGTACTGCTGTCCGAGCTCTAGGTCGCCGGCGACCGGGCGTGCCTTGAGCAGCGCCTGGAACTCCCACGTCTTGGCCCACCGCCGGTAGTAGGCGAGGTGGCTCTCCATGCTGCGCACGAGCGGGCCCATCTTGCCCTCGGGGCGCAGGTTGGCGTCCACCTCCCACAGCGCGCCCTCGGGGGTGCTCGCCGAGCAGGCCCGCATCATGCCCTGCGCCAGACGCGTGGCGGTCTGCAGCGCCTTGGTCTCGTCCACGCCCTCCTTGGGCTCGGCCACGAAGACGACGTCGACGTCGGAGATGTAGTTCAGCTCGCGGGCGCCGCACTTGCCCATGCCGATCACGGCCAGCCGTACGTCGCCCGCGTCGGCCACCTCGGCCCTGGCGACGGCGAGCGCGGCCTCCAGTGCGGCCGAGGCCAGGTCGGCCAGCGCGGCGGCGACCTCGGCGAGCGTGCACTCGCCGGTCACGTCCCGCGTGGCCAGGTGCAGCAGGCGGCCGCGGTAGGCGACGCGCAGCGCGTCCATCGCCGGGCCCGGCTCGGCGGCCGGGCCTCCCCCGGTCACGCCCGCGGCCACCGGCTCGGCGTCGTCCGGGTCCGCGCCGACCGCGAGCAGCATCTCCTCACGCAGCTCGCCGGTCGCGGGCCACCGGGTCCACCGCGTCGAGGCCAGGCACTCCGGGTGCCGTACGACGTGCTCGCCGAGCGCCGCGCTGAGCCCGAACACGCCGAGCAGTCTGCGGCGCAGGTCCGGGTCCGCGCGGAACGCCCCGAGCACGCTCGGGTCCCGCTCCACCACGCGGCTCAGCGTGGTGAGCGCCAGATCCGGGTCGGCGGCCCGCACGAGGTCGTCGAGCAGCGCGAAATCGCCGACCGCCTCGGGACCGAGCTCGTCGAGCAGCCTCTCGGCCCGCGCGCCGTCGGCGAATCCGAGCGCCGCCAGGCGCCCTGCCGTCGTCTGTATCCGAGGCGCGGCGTTCACCGTTCCTTCCTCAACCCCGACGTCGATCACGTCGGCCCCCCGAGACAAACCTTCCCAGTAACGGTACACATGGGATGGAAGCCTCCTCGCAGAGATCGGTCCCTCCGGGGAGCCGATCTTGGCTGTCCGGCCCGGCGCGTACCGGGCTCAGCGCACACGGTAACCCTCAGGGTTGTGCGCGTCCTTAGCGGTTTCTCTGCGTAATCATCCCATCACGCGTTTTGGCCGCGCACCCGCGCACCCACGCGCCGGCGGGAAAGGGAGGTCAGGACCGCGTGAGCAGGGCCGCGAACGCCTCGGCGAGCGGCCTCCAGGTGCGTCTCAGCTCGTCCTCGGCCACCTCGACCTGCGCGTTCAGCTCCGCGGCCCGCTCCGGCGGCAGCTCGCCGCCGACGGTCCAGGAGGCGAAGATCCCGGGCGTGGCCTCGGGATGGAACTGCACGGCCCAGGCGCGGTCGCCGAGCCGGTACGCCTGGTTGGGGTACATCGTGCCGGTGGCCAGCCGTACGGCGCCCTCGGGCAGAGCCGTCATGGCGTCGTAGTGGTACTGGACGGCCCTGACCCGGCCACCGGACAGCGCGGGGAGCCCGGACGACCCGGGCAGCGCGGACAGCAGCGGGTCGGCGGCGGCTGCGGGCAGCGGCTCGATCTCCCCCAGCCCGATCTCCAGGCCCGCGGCGCCGCGCTCGACCGTGCCGCCGCAGGCCATCGTCATGAGCTGGGCGCCGAGGCAGACGCCGAGCGTCGGCACGCCCTCGTCGATGGCGCGCGCGAGCAGGTCCCTGGTCGCGGGGAGCCAGCCGTACCCCTCGTCGTCCCACGCCGCCGCGGCGCCGCCGAGGACCAGCAGCCCGGCGGGGGCACGACCGGGCACCGGCTCTCCCTTGTACGGCCGGACGACCTCGACCTCGGCACCGGCGGCCTCCAGCCAGCCGGCGAAGAAGCCCAGACCGGCGTCGGCCTCGTGCTCGATGACGATCAGACGTTCACCCATGGGGCAGAGCTTAAAGACACATATCGGGACAGGCGATACCTGAGAGGGTCGTACCGTACAGTCCCCACCATGAGCATCGACGAGGTCGCCGTCCCCGGCGGACGGCTGCGGATCGCCCGGTTCGGCGGCGGTCCCCGCCTGATCATCGCGGCGCACGGCATCACCGCCTCCCTCATGGCGTGGCGGGGCGTGGCCGAGGCGCTGCCGCCCGGCTGGTCGCTGGTCGCCGTCGACCTACGCGGGCGCGGCCACAGCGCCGGCCTGCCCGGCCCGTACGGCCTGGACCGGCACGCCGAGGACCTGGAACGCGTGGCGGAGCACGTCGGCGCGGACGGCACGAGCGTGCTCACCGGACACTCGATGGGCGCCTA
>NZ_JBFAOO010000248.1:0-9568 GCF_040675265.1 Microbispora sp. NPDC049633 | reverse complement strand
GTGGTCTGCACACTGGAACGGCTCAACAAAGCCCTGCAGCAACAGCGACGGTTCGCCTCCGACATGTCGCACGAGTTGCGTAACCCCATCGCCGGTATCTCCACCTCGACCGCCGGATGGTGGGAGCCGCCCCGGCTCGCGAGGAGTTCGATGTCGGTGATGCGCCGGCCGGGTGTCAGCTCCGCCGGACGGTCGCGGCGCAGGACGCGGACGATGGCACGCATCTCGTCCAGGGCCCGCGCCGCCTCGGCCTCGATCACGCGGAGGGCCTCGGCCGCGGCGTCCGGGCGCGACGCCGACGTGGCGAGCCCCGCCTGCGCGCGGATGGCCATCGCGGAGACGTGGTGCGCGACCGTGTCATGCAGGTCGCGGGCGAGCTGCTCGCGCATCAGCAGCTTGACCTGGTCCAGCTCGCGCATCCGCACCCCGGCGCGGTACCGGAACGCGCCGCCCAGGCTGGTGGTCGCGAGCGTGACGGCGAACGGCCCGACCGCGTCGGCGGGAGCGGCGTGGTCGACGAGCACGGAGAGACCGACGGCGGTGAGCAGGATGCCCAGGCCCGTCACGATCTCGCGGCCCGACCCCCAGCGGAACAACGCGTAGGGCAGGATCAGCACGTATCCCAGCGTGTACACGTCGAGCGTCGCGCCGGTCACGAGGATCGGGACCAGGCTCGTGACGGCGAAGCAGATCGCCAGCATCGCCAGCGGCCGGGTCCGGCGCCACAGCAGCGTGGGCAGCAGCCCGACGGCGACGGCCACCGCGAACGGCCGCATCGGAAGGTCCGGCCGCAGCATCCCCTCGAGCACCGCGAGGGGCGCGAGCACCCCGACGAGCACCCAGTCGCGCCACACGCGCAGGGGCGGGTCGGGGGGACGGGGCTCGCCCCACACGGAGCGGATGAGGCCGGGCACGGCTTCATCGTACGGAAGCCGGGCCCTCGGCGACCGACCAGGACGGAGACTCCTGTGTCGCCTTCCCCTCAGGGCCCGGCGTACGGCCGGTGACCTTAGCGAAGGCTTAAGCGACGTTTAGGGGGCCGGTAGGGCGTTGACCATCCGGCGAGGAATGCTTACGCTCGCAAATTAATAGGAAACTTTCCTGTCCTTTACCCCCCAAGAGCAGGAGCTCCGTTGCGCAAGATCCTCCTCGGGTCCCTGATCGCCGGTGCCGCGCTCCTCGCGCCGCTCGCGATCGGGACCGCCTCCGCCGCGGCCCCCGCCGCCGTCCCCCAGAGCCAGTCGGCCGTCCTGGCGTACCCGGCCTGGGCTCCCAACACCTGGTACGCCGTAGGCGCCCGGGTCACGTACTCCGGCAAGGACTACGAGGCCATCCAGGCACACACGTCCCTGACCGGCTGGGAGCCGCCGAACGTCCCGGCCCTGTGGAGGCTCCTGGCGGGCAGCTCCCCCTCGGCCAGCCCGAGCACGCGCCCGCCCACGTCGCCCTCCCCGTCGCCCTCCGCCTCGCCGTCCGCGTCCCCCTCCGCGTCGCCCTCCGCGTCGCCCTCCGCGTCGCCCACCAAGAGCCCGACGCCCCCGCCGCCCGGCGGCAAGAAGGTGCTCGGCTACTTCGCCGACTGGGGTGTGTACGGCCGCCAGTACTTCGTGAAGAACATCGTGACCAGCGGATCGGCCGCCAAGCTCACCCACATCAACTACGCCTTCGGCAACGTCACCAACGGCCAGTGCGCGATCGGCGACTCCTACGCCGACTACGACATGGCCTACACGGCGGCCAACAGCGTGGACGGCAAGGCCGACACCTGGGACAACCCCAACGCGCTGCGCGGCGCGTTCAACCAGCTGCGGAAGCTGAAGGCGCAGTATCCGCACATCAAGGTGCTCTACTCCTTCGGCGGCTGGACCTGGTCCGGCGGGTTCGGCCAGGCGGCCGCCAACCCTGCCGCCTTCGCCAACTCCTGCTACAACCTGCTGCAGGACCCGCGCTGGGCCGACGTGTTCGACGGCATCGACATCGACTGGGAGTACCCGAACGCCTGCGGCCTGAGCTGTGACTCCAGCGGTGCGGCGGCGTTCAAGAACCTGATGGCGGCCCTGCGGGCCAAGTTCGGCTCCAACTACCTCGTCACGGCCGCGATCACCGCGGACGGCACGAACGGCGGCAAGATCGACGCCGCCGACTACGGCGGCGCGGCCCAGTACGTCGACTGGTACAACGTGATGACCTACGACTACTTCGGCGCCTGGGCCGCGCAGGGCCCGACGGCCCCGCACTCGGCGCTCACCTCCTACTCCGGCATCCCCACCGCCGGGTTCTACTCCGACGCGGCCATCCAGAAGCTCAAGAGCAAGGGCGTGCCGGCGAGCAAGCTCCTGCTGGGCATCGGCTTCTACGGCCGCGGCTGGACCGGCGTCACCCAGGCCGCTCCCGGCGGCACCGCCACCGGTGCGGCGCCCGGCACGTACGAGGCGGGCATCGAGGACTACAAGGTCCTCAAGAACAGCTGCCCGGCCACCGGCACCGTCGCGGGCACGGCCTACGCCAAGTGCGGCTCGAACTGGTGGAGCTACGACACCCCCGCCACCATCGGCGGGAAGATGACCTACGCCAAGAACCAGGGTCTCGGCGGGGCCTTCTTCTGGGAGTTCAGCGGTGACACCGCCAACGGCGAGCTGATCACCTCGATGTCCAACGGCCTCAAGTAGTCCGGCTGGTCCGGCGACGGCCCCCGCGCACGTGGCGCGGGGGCCGTCGCATGGGCAACATCATCCGGCCATGCCCGGCGAAACCGTCGCTTATGGTGGCATTTATGGACGCGACGAGGACGATCGTTGAAACGGTGGGCAAGCTGCGGCAGCGGCGTACCGCGCCGCTCGTGTTGGAGCTGGACCTGACCGAGGGGCTGTCGGAAGGCCCGCCCGCCGACCCTGTCTCCGCCCTGCTGTCCATGCGCAAGGCGCGCCTCACCGACGTGCTGTCGGGCCTGCGCCGCGCCCGCAAGGACCCCCGTGTCACCGCGCTGATCGTCAAGATCGGCGGCTATCCCCTCGGTCTCGGCATGGTGCAGGAGCTGCGCACCGCGGTGGTCAAGCTGCGCGCCGCGGGCAAGCGGACCGTCGCGTTCGCCGAGACGTTCGGCGAGTTCGGCGCGGGCACCGTCCCCTACTACCTGGCCAGCGCCTTCGAGCGGGTCTACCTCCAGCCCTCCGGCGACGTCGGCCTGACCGGGGTGGCGCTGGAGCAGCGGTTCCTGCGCGACGCGCTCGCCAAGGCCGGGGTGGAGTATCAGATCGGCCAGCGGCACGAGTACAAGACCGCGGCCAACACGTTCACCCAGAACCACATGACCGACGCCCACCGCGAGTCGGCCGGGCGCATCGCCGAGTCGATCACCGAGCAGGTGGTCGCCGGCATCGCCGACGCGCGCGGCCTCGATCCGAAGCGTGTGCGCGAGCTGATCGACCAGGGCCCTTTCATCGGGGCGGAGGCCGTCGAGGCCGGGCTGGTGGACGGGCTGAAGTATCGCGACGAGGTCTACGGCGAGACCGTCGAGGACGGCGCGCACCTGCTCTACGTGTCGCGGTACGCCAAGAGCACGCTGTCCGGCAAGCTCCCCCACCCGGGGGCCGACACGGTCGCCCTGGTCCACGGCAACGGCATGATCCGCCTCGGCCGCAGCGGCCGCTCGCCGCTCGGCGGCGGGGGCGCCATGGGCTCCGACACCATCTGCGCCGCGCTGCGCTCGGCTCGGCGGGACGAGAAGGTCAAGGCCATCGTGTTCCGCGTGGACAGCCCCGGCGGGTCGTACGTCGCCTCCGACGCCATCTGGCGCGAGGTCGTGCTGGCGCGCGAGGCGGGCAAGCCGGTCATCGTGTCGATGGGCGACCTGGCGGCCTCCGGCGGCTACTTCGTGTCGATGGCCGCCGACGTGATCGTGGCCCAGCCGGGCACGCTGACCGGTTCCATCGGCGTGTTCGGCGGCAAGCCCGTCGTGGGCGAACTGCTCGGCAAGCTCGGCGTGGTGACCGAGACGGTCGCCGAGGGCGCCAACGCCGGGATGTTCTCGCCGTCCACCGCGTTCTCCGAGATCCAGTGGGAGCGGGTGAACGCCTGGCTCGACCGCATCTACGACGACTTCGTGGGGAAGGTGGCACAGGGCCGCGGCCTCACCAGGGAGCGTGCCCACGAGCTGGCCAGGGGCCGCGTGTGGACCGGCGCCGACGCCAAGGCGGCCGGCCTCGCCGACGAGCTCGGCGGCCTCGAGGACGCCCTCGCCCTGGCCCGCCGCAGGGCCGGGCTCGCCGACGACGCCCCCGTACGGACCTATCCGCGCATGCACCCCCTGGAGCGGCTGCGCCCGCCGGAGTCCAGCGAGGACAGGTCGGCCGCGCTCGCCCGGGTGCGTCTCGAGGCGTGGGGACCGCTGGCGCGGATGGCCGGGCAGCTCGGCCTTCCGGCGTACGGCCCCCTGGTGCTGCCGGGCCACTGGACGATCAGATGATGGCGCGGTAGCGCGAGCGGAGCCGTACGAGCGGGGACTTGGAGGCGTCGACGTAGTCGACGCCGAGGACCTCCCCGACGAACAGCGTGTGATCACCGGCCGGGACGACCTGCGTCGTCTCGGCCTCGATCGCCGCCACCCCGCGCTCCACGACCAGCGCCTCACTGTGCGCGCCGCGATGGTGGGCGACCCCGGCCAGCAGGAGCCGGGCGCTGGGCCGTCCGGCGGCGGCGAACCGGGAGGCGACCGCCTGCTGGCCGTCCGCCAGCACGCTCGCGGCCCAACGGTCCCGGCGCAGCAGCACCTCGGCGAGGTATCCGGCCGAGTCGAGGCTGACCAGCACGAGCGGCGGGTCGAGCGACACCGACATCAGGGTCGTGACCGTCGTGCCGAGGTCGTCCCGGTCGTCCTTTACCGTCAGCACCGCCACGCCGGCGGCCACCTGCCCCATGGCCTCGGTGAACAGTCCCTGCCCAGGTCCCACGCCCCGGCTCCCTCCTACCGCAGGGCCATGAACACGCCGCCCGAGCCCTGCGCCCCGAACATGCCGATCGTCTGCGGTGTCGCCTTCGCCGGTATGTCGAACACCAGCGTCCGAGTGGTCCGCTGTCCGGGGTTGATCTCTTCGTACAGATCGGAATTCTGGCCGATCGTCACCATGTCCTGCACGTTGTACCGCCTGCCGTCGGTGTCCAGCAGCCCGGAGTCCATGCCGTCGAACGTGGCCGGGTTCTCGCCGTTGTTCTTCACCTGCACCTTGACCACGACGAACACGCCCTGCGCCCGGTAGTTCTCGATGACGTCGCTGAGCGTCCTCTCCTTGGCCGCCGACAGCACCTTCAGCGTGAACGGCGGTTCGCTCGCCACGGACCCCAGCGCGACCGGGGTGGGCGTGGCGCTCCTGGTCGCCTTGGTCACCGGGCTGTCGGTCGACAGCGCGTCGTCGATGGCCGTCACCGCGTCGTCGGCCGCGCTGAAGAAGACGACCATCCCCCAGGTCGCCAGGCCCATCGCGACCAGGCCGAGGACGGCGCCGGCCAGCGCGACGCCCCCGTTGGAGGCGGCGCCTCTGCGAGCGCGCGAGCGGCCGGTGAAGCCGAACACGACCGCGAGCAGGCCGAGCGTGCCCGCGACGACGAACAGCAGCGGAACGAGCCCGGTCAGCGCGCCGGCGACGCCGAGCACCAGAGCGGCCACGCCGAGCCCGTTGCGTGTCCCGGGGGCGTGACCGCCCGCCGGCGGCGTGCCGCCTCCCGGTGCCCCGCCGTACGCCGGGGGCGGCGCGGGCTGGTGCTCGTACCGGTTGGACATGTGACTCTCCTCCGTGTCTGCGTGCACGCTCTGGCCGGACAGCGACCACATCCCCATCGTCACAGAAGTCATGCGATCGGTAACGCTGAGTATCGAACGGGTGTCGCGCGCCAGGGACGGCCGAGGGAGCTGTCGCCGTGCGGGGAACGTTCCTGAGGGGGACGTCCGAGGCACGCGCGGATCCGCGGCTCGCGGGCCGGCCGGGAGGGGTGCCTGTGCGGAACACGACGAGGCTCACGGTGGCGCAGGCGCTGGTGCGGTTCCTCGCCCGGCAGTGGACCGAGCGCGACGGCGCCGAGCACCGGCTGGTCGCCGGGTGTCTGGGCATCTTCGGGCACGGCAACGTCGCCGGTGTCGGCCAGGCCCTGGCCGAGCAGGGCGCGGGCACCCGCGACCCGCTGCCCTACTATCCGGCCCGCAACGAGCAGGCGATGGTGCACACCGCCGCCGGCTACGCCCGGCAGTCCGGCCGGCTGTCCACGCTCGCCTGCACCAGCTCGATCGGGCCGGGCGCGACCAACATGGTCACCGGGGCCGCGCTGGCCACGATCAACCGGCTGCCGGTGCTGCTGCTGCCCGGTGACCTGTTCGCCACCCGGGTCGCCTCGCCGGTGCTGCAGGAGCTGGAGGACCCCCGGTCGTACGACGTCAGCGTCAACGACTGCCTCAAGCCCGTCAGCCGTTTCTGGGACCGGGTCAACCGGCCCGAGCAGCTCCCGGCGGCGCTGCTGGAGGCGATGCGGGTGCTCACCGACCCCGCCGAGACCGGCGCGGTGACGCTGGCCCTGCCGCAGGACGTGCAGGCCGAGGCGTACGACTGGCCCGAGGAGCTGTTCGCCCGCAGGGTCTGGCACGTCGCCCGGCCGGTCCCCGAACCCGCCGCCCTGGCCAGGGCCGCCGAGCTGCTGCGCGGCTCGCGCCGCCCGCTGATCGTCGCCGGGGGCGGGGTCAGGTACAGCGGCGCCTGCGCGGAGCTGGCCCGGTTCGCCGAACGGCACGGCGTGCCGGTGGCCGAGACCCAGGCAGGCAAGGGGGCACTGCCGTACGACCATCCGCGCGCGGTGGGCGCCATCGGGCACACCGGGACCCCGGCCGCCGACGCGCTGGCCCGCGAGGCCGACCTGGTCATCGGGATCGGGACCAGGTACACCGACTTCACCACCGCCTCCCGGACGCTGTTCGGCGAGGCCCGGTTCCTGAACGTCAACGTGACGGCGTTCGACGCGGCCAAGCACGCCGCCGAGATGCTCGTCGCCGACGCCCGCGAGGCGCTGAAGTCACTCGACGACGTGGACTGGCGGGCCGACCCCGGCTGGACGAGCCGGGCGGCCGAGCTGGCCGCCGCGTGGCAGGCCGAGGCCGACCGGTTCCACGGCGGGACCGAGCTGACCCAGCCGGTGGTGCTGGGCATCGTCAACAACGCTGTCAACGAGGTCGCCGCGGGCGGCGTGGTGGTCAACGCGGCCGGGTCGATGCCGGGCGACCTGCACCGGCTCTGGCGCGCCTCCGACCCCGGGCAGTACCACGTCGAGTACGGCTACTCCTGCATGGGCTACGAGATCGCCGGCGGTCTCGGGGCGAAGCTGGCGGCCCCGGAGCGCGAGGTGTTCGTGCTCGTCGGCGACGGGTCGTACCTGATGATGGCCCAGGAGATCGCCACCGCCGTGCAGGAGGGCGTCAAGCTCGTCATCGTCCTGGTGGACAACCAGGGCTACGCCTCCATCGGCGCGCTGAGCGAGTCGGTCGGCGCGCTCCGGCTCGGCACCGACTACCGCATGCGCGGCCCGGACGGCCGGCTCGACGGGGAGCGGCTGCCGGTGGACCTCGCCGCCAACGCGGCCAGCCTCGGCGCCGACGTGCTGACGGCGGCCGACCCGCGGACCCTGCGGGTCGCGCTCGCCACGGCCGTCGCGTCCCCCCGTACGACCGTGGTCCACGTCGAGACGGTCCCCGGCCCCTCGCCGGGCGCCGAGGCGTGGTGGGACGTGCCGGTGGCCGAGGTGTCCGGGCTCGCCGAGGCGCGCGCCGCGCGCGAACGCTACGACGAGGCCAAGCGCGCCCAGCGGCCCTATCTCTGACGCTCCGACGGACGGACGCCGGCGACACGCCCCGGTGACGCCGGCGTGATCACCCCCGCCCTCTCCCGCTGACCGGGCGTCACGCCGCTGGGGCGAGCGGCGGCGTCACGGCGCGCCGCTGCGGCCGGGTACGGCGAGGGGTGCGGTCTTGACGATCGGGGTGGGGGCGCTCACTCTGCATTCGGCGCCGGCCCGGCAGCGTTCGCGGACTCGCCGCCGACCTCGTCGGATCACCTGCGAAGGGCGGGCGTTGACCCCCACGTCATCCGTGCCCCGGCCGAAGATCCACGGCTCCGCGGCCGGTCGTGCCGCCGCGCCGCGGCCTCCTCCGGCACGCCGCCGCCGTACTCGCGCCCCTGAAACGTTCATCGCCGGTTGCTCGGCGCCCGGCCGGACGAGAAGGCCCGCGGCCCCTTCACCGGCAGGCAGAAGGAGAGACCGTGCGACACACACAGGTGAAAGCGGCGCTGGCCGCGCTGGCGGTGACCGCCACGCTGTTACCGGGGGCCGCCGACGCGGCCACCGCGCCCGGCACGACGGCGGCGCCGAAACCGGCGCCGGCCGGGCCGGCGAAGGCGCACACCGCCGGCCGGGTCGAGGTGGCCGGCGGCTCGATGCGGTACAGCTGGCCGGGCGTCTACTTCGAGGGCCGCTTCCGCGGCACCGGGGTCGGGATCGCGATCGACGACGCGGTCAACGACTACGACGTCCAGGTCGACGGCGTCACCGTCGCCACGCTGGTGACCCCCGGCCGCACCACCTACTGGGTCAGGAACCTGAGTCACGGCGTTCACGGCGTGCGGCTCGTCAAGCGCACGGAGAGCCCGTGGTCCGCCGGCCGGTTCGACGGATTCGTCGCGGTCCCCGGCGGCGCCATCCTGCCCAGGCCGGCCGATCGCCGCCGGCAGATCGAGTTCATCGGCGACTCCTACACCGCCGGCTACGGCAACATGTCCGCCACCCGCGACTGCCCCGCCCCGGGCCAGATCGACAGGAACACCAACGCCGACGTCAGCTTCGGCGCCCTCACCGCCCGCGGTCTCGGCGCCGACTACCAGATCAACGCCTTCTCCGGCCGCGGCATGGTGCGCAACTACAACGGGATCGAGCCCGGCACCGACTACCGCACCTACTACGACCGCGCCCTCATCGGCGTGCCCGGCGACGTGTGGAAGAACCCGGGCACCTGGCATCCGCAACTTATCGTGATCGGCCTCGGCATCAACGACTTCTCCACCGCGATCAACCCGGGCGAGCCCTGGACGCCGGAATCGCTGGTCGCCGCCTACACGGCCGCCTACCACGGCTTCATCGACAAGCTGCGCGCCCGGTACGGCAAGCGCGCGATCATCGTGGTCAGCGCCACCTACATGTCCAACACCACGGCGTTCGCGGACGCGGCGCGGCAGATCGTCCAGGACCGCAACGAGCGGGGCGACGACCGGGTCCGCTACTGGTACTACGACAACACGGACCTGGACTACGGCGGCTGCGACTGGCACCCCTCGGCCCACGACCACCAGATCATCTCCCGGCGGCTCGACGACTTCATCGCCACGCTTCCGCTCAGGTGGTGAACGCGGCCGGGGGGGGGGGGGGGGGGGGGCCCCCCCCCCCCCCCCCCGCCCCCCCCCCCCCCCGGGGGTGGGGGGGCCGCGGGGGCCCCCCGCCGGGGGGGCGGGGGGGGGGCGCGACCCCAGCATGAGGCGCCCCC
>NZ_JBFAOO010000247.1:0-9640 GCF_040675265.1 Microbispora sp. NPDC049633 | reverse complement strand
GTACGGCGAGGGTGAGCGCGGCGATCAGGACGGCGGCCGGGATGTTGAGCACGAAGACGGTGCGCCAGCCGAGCTCCGCCACGACGACGCCGCCCAGGACCGGCCCGGCCGCACCGGCCACGCCGATGGCGCTGGTGCGTACGGCGATCGCCGTACCGAGCCGGTCGGCCGGATACGCGAGCCGCAGCAGCGCGAGCGTCGCCGGCTGGACGAACGCGCCGAAAACGCCCTGGACGACCCGAAGGCCGATCACCCAGCCGGCGGTTGGCGCGAGCGCGATGCCGGCCGAGGCGGCCGCGAAGCCGAGCACACCGGCGACCAGCAGGCGCCGATGGCCGTACCGGTCGCCGAGCCGGCCCGCGATGACGAGCAGCGCGGCCACCGCGACCATGTAGCCGGTGCTGGTCCACTGCACCTGGGTGACGCTCGCGGCCAGGTCGCGCCGCAGGCTCGGCTGCGCCACGACCAGCACCGTGCCGTCCAGCGCGACGATCATCGCGGCGGCGGCGCTGACCACCAGCGCCAGATGCCTGCGCGCGGTCATGAGGCGACGGGCCCGAGATGGGCGTCCAGCGCCTCGGCGACCAGCCGGTCGAGGCGTTCCGCGCCGGGTGCTCCGCCGGCGCCGAGGACGAGCTGCAGGCTGCCCCACGTCCACAACTGGGCGATCCCGTGCAGGTTGGCCCAGAAGGCGGCGGCGGTCACCGCGGGGTCCTCCGGGAGGTCGGCCCGGTCCCGGTGTTGTTTCGCCCGGCACTGGGCGACCAGCGTGGTCAGGCGCTCGAACAGCGGGAGCGTGGACTCGCGCAGCCTCGGCCCGTCCGCGGCGTGCCGGTCGCTGTCGAGCAGCTCGTGGCGGAACATCAGCTCGAACATGCCCCGGCATTCCAGCGCGTAGCCGACGTACTCCCGCGCGAACACCTGGAGCTGTTCACGCGGTGCGGTCAGCCCGGCCATCGCGGCGGCGAACCGCGCCTCGAGGTCGGCGAAGCCCCGGCGGGCGATGGCCGACAGCAACGAGTGGTGCGTGGGGAAGTACCGGCGCGGAGCCCCGTGCGACACCCCGGCCCGGCGGGCGATCTCCCGCAGTCCCAGCGCGGCGGTGCCCTCGGTCAGCACGAGGTCCACCCCCACCTCCACGAGCCGCTCCCGCAAAGAACCCGCATCATCCATAGACAGTGTCTACCAAGCATTGGTAGACACTGTCTACTCGTCTTGCCGCAAAGCCGGTCAGGATGCCGGAGTTTCCGGCTTTCGAGGAGTGATTCCCGGACGTACGCTGGCGACGTGGAGCTGGCCGAGATCCGTAGATACCCGGTGAAGTCGGTTTCCGGGTGGATTGTTGACTCAGCGGTCGTGGAGCCATGGGGCCTGGCGGGGGATCGCCGGTGGGCCGTGGTGGACGAGTCGGGCGACCTGCACTGGGTGGGGGAGAACCCGCGACTGCTGTCCGTCGTGGCCACTCGCACCGCCGAGGACGGCCTGCTGCTCGAAGCTCCCGGTCAGCCGCAGCTGAAGGTGCCCCCGGCCACGGGCGAACACGTCCCCGTCCACTTCGTGGAACTCGACACGGCGGTCCTCGCCCATCCGGAGGCCCACGCCTGGTTCAGCCGCCTGCTGGGGAAACCCGCCCACCTCGTCTGGCTCGACGACCCCCGCCGCTGCTCCGTCCCGGCCTCCCACGGCGGCCTCCCCGGCGACGTCGTCAGCTTCGCCGGGGACGCTCCCTTCCTGCTCACCTCCCGATCCTCCCTCCGCCGGCTCGACGACTGGATCGCCGAGGGCGCGCTCGAACGTCAGGAGGAGGTCCCCGCCCCCCTCGACATGGCCCGCTTCCGCCCCAGCCTCGTCGTGGACGGCTTTCCCCCCTACGTCGAGGACACCTGGCGCGAGATCCGCATCGGCGCCCTCCGCTTCCGCATGTCCGAACTGTGCGACCGCTGCGCCGTGCCCACCTACGACCCCGTCACCCTGGAGAAGGGCAAGGAACCTCTCCGCACCCTGGCCCGCCACCGAAGCTGGGGCGGCAAGACCTGGTTCGGTGTCCGCTTCATCCCCCGCGACTACGGTGAGATCCGAGTCGGCGACGAGGTGACCGTCCTCGCCACCGCCTGACCCGGCGGCGCGGGCCTCAAGGGGCCAGGTCGTGGTGAGAAAGGCTCAACGAAGTACCGTCAGCCCGGACCTTGAGGCTGTCGGGCTGCCGTCGCCCTCGCCGCTGCCGGTGTCTGTCGCGCCGGGCGGGTCACGAGATTTCCAGGGCGGCTCCATCGGCCGCGGACCGTTCGATGGCGGCGAGGAGCCGGTGATGGCGCAGGCCGGTCTCGAAACCGGGGTGAGGCTACCGGTCTTCGGCGATGGCCTGGGCGACCTCCTGGTGGAGGGCCGCGAAGTCGGCCGGCGGGCCCGCGACCCGTTCGAGTGCGGCCAGGAAGTGCCCGGCCATGATGGTCAGGATTTTGGTTCCCTCTGAGAAATCGAGGCCGAACGAACGCGCCCACCAGCCGTGACGTCATAGAGCAGCTGATCCACGGAGCCGTGGACCCGAGCGCGGGCGAGGACACACCCCACGGCCGCCTGTGCGTCAACAGCGTGCACGCCCGCGGACCCGACGCGAACACCGCACGCCAGGACGCCATCGCGGCCCGCAAAGCCGGCGAGGCCGCGCTGCGCAGGCGGCTGGAGCAGGCCACCGATCTGCCCTCCCGCTACGAACCGGCCGCCCTGGCCGCACTCATCCACACGATCTCCGACGGCATCGCCGTCCAGGCGGCAGCCGGCCGCCGCCACGACGTGCCGTATCGGACAGAGCCGGTTCGCCTCCGCCCGTGATCAGCCCTCGCCGGTCTCCCGCGCCGTGCGCTCCAGGCGGTCGCGGTAGCTCTCCCACCACGCCTGATCGCCGTGGGGCAGGTTGAGGTTCCCGTCCCGCATCCCGGCCGTGCCGTCGATGAGTTCCCTGACGATGTCGGCGTGACCGGCGTGCCGGTTGGTCTCCGCGATCACGTGCACCAGGATCTGGTGCAGTGTCGCCGTGCTCCGTTCGTCCGGCCACCACGGGACATGACCGGTCGCGTCGAGCGCCAGCGTGGCGATGGTGGTGTCGGAGTGCTGCCATACCCGGCGGTACAGCCCGACGATGTGGTCGCGCGACTCGTCCGCGGTCGCCCACATGTCCGCGTTGTCTTCGGCGTCGTCCTCCATCCACTCCAGCGGTTCGCCGAACGGCCGCCCGAACGTGTCGCCGAAGTAGCCCACCTCCACTCCGGCGAGGTGTTTGACGAGTCCCAGCAGGTTGGTGCCGGTCGGGGTCATCGGGCGGCGGATCTGATACTCGGAGAGCCCGTCGAGCTTCCACAACAAGGCGTCGCGGGCGGTCTGCAGATAGCGGTGGAGGTCCGTCTTCGGTTCCGGTGTGGCCATGCCGGGGAGTTTGTCAGCCGGCGCCGGCGGCCCGCACCGGCTTTTCCCCCGGCCGGTGCCGTACGGTCCGCGGAGAGCCCTTCCCCGTACAGGGAAACCCCGCCCCGGTGGGGACCGGGACGGGGCCCCAGCGCGGCGGGGCTCAGGTGATGGTCAGCGTCGTCACCCCCGTCGCTCCGGTGAGGCCGGTGGTGAGGCACATCAGCAGGTTCGGCTGGGGGAGGGCGATGAGCTGCACCGCGGACCGGCCGGTGAACGGACCCGAGGTGACGGTGCCGGTGAACGTGGTGACGACCTGCCCGGCCACGCCGGTGCTGCTGCCGGTGCCCTCGATGACGCTGGCCTCCCCGGTGTTCCAGGTGACGGTCCGCGCGGCCGTGAAGCCGTCGAAGAGGTCGTTGCAGCCGGCGAGGATGGTGAACCGCTCGTCGTACGATCCGCTCGTCACATCGCCTCCGCCCAGGCAGGAGGTGAACCGGCCGGTGGTGGTGATCTCGAAGTCGCGGGGCTGGAAGAGCACTCCGGGGTTGTAGGCGACGGACTCGGTCCCCTGGCACTGCACGAGCGCGAGCGGCCGGGCCCGCGCCGGGCTCGCGGTGGCCGGCGCCACCACGCCGAGGGCGGCTACGGCGGCAAGGGCGAGCGAGCGCGCCCGGGATCTCCAGTCGGTCAAGGCTGTCTCCTCGTGTCGAGCCGCGGCCGCCTCGGGCGGCCGACGGGACCGGGTGGTCAGGCGGACGGGCACGGCGTGCCGGGGACGGTCAGGGCGGCCCTGGCGTGGCTGACCACGATGTCCACTCCCGCCAGCGTCCGCACGTGGATGGCGTTGACCGCGACACCGGCGCCCCCCGCGATGGGCACCTGCTCGTTGATCACGACTTTCGCCACGAGCGGGAGGTTGATCGTCAGGTTGGGCTTCGGGTCGGCGATCGACACGCCGCCGACCTTGAGGTTGGTGATGCGCACCGAGCCGTCGACGTCGACCTGCCCGCTCTCGCCGTCCCGTGCTTCGGCCTTGGCGGTGATCTCCTCGGCGGTGACGAGACCGCCGAGGAGGTTCACCCCCGCGGTCTTGGCGGAGGCGGACGCGGTGCGCAGGCCGTCGTCGCCGACCGCGCCGGCGGCCTTCGTGGCGATCGCGCCCAGTGAGCCGAGGCCGGGAAGCGTGGCCTGCAGGAGCGTGCCGTCGTCGGAGCCCGGGGCGTCGGTGCAGGTGACGTCGGAGGGAACCAGCGGCGCGACCGTCACCAGCGGGGCCGAGACCCGGCCGCCGTGCGCGTGTGCGTCGAAGACCAGGACGGGCCGGGTGAAGGTGACCTCGGCGCAGTCGGGAGGGTCGATCCCGGTGCGGTCGGTGACGTCCGCGGCGCACGTGCGGTAGGTGCCGGTGTGGGCGGCCGCAACGGTGACCGTCGCGGAGCAGGAGGCGGCGCCGGCGGGCAGGGTCCCGGTCACCGTGACCTGCCCGCCTCCCTGCGGCGCGGTCACGGTCGCGTCCGCGCAGTCGGTGGACGGCGTCCCGGCGACGGTGAGGCCGCTCGGCAGGCTGCCCTTGAACGACCAGCCCTTCTTCACGGCCAGTTCGCCGGTGTTGGTGATCGTGAACTTCAGCGCCGCGGTCTCGCCCACGCGGGCGGAATCGGGGCTGTAGGAGACGTCGAGCCGGGGTGTGACGTCCAGGATGCGTACGTTGTCGAAGGCCGCGTCGTTGCCGGTGCCGCTGGCCTGGAAGTTGACCAGCCTCAGCCGCAGCGCGCCCCCGTCGAAGAGGACGGGCCCGTCGCTGGTGTAGGTGCCGACGGCCACCGAGCCGATCGTCGTCCCCGGGCGGGCGCACGGCTCGATCGGGGTGGTGAACGCGGGCACGGCCGTCACGGCGTCCAGCAGGTAGAAGCCCAGCTTGGCGTGGTTGGCGAAGCAGTTGGTCTCGGCGACGTCAACGGAGAAGGCCAGGAACCGCTTGGGGCCGATGTCGATGGAGAAGTTCGACTCCAGCTGAGTCCTGCCCGAGCCGGGATCGTCCCCGGTGTAGGCCGTGACGGCGTGGTTGGTCGCCGGGTCCTCGCCCGCCCACTGGCCGAGCGCGCCGGCCATCTGCTTCACCGTCGCCCAGGCGTTGCCGCAGCCGGAGTCCACCGGCGCGACGGCGGGGTTCTGCTGCGAGGCGATCCAGCCGTTGCAGTGGGTCAGCCAGGCCGGGTCGGCGGTGTAGGTCTGGTGGACGGGCGCGGCTCCGGTGTAGTCGCTGACCAGGATGGGTGTGGCGCCCTGATCGTGCTCGAAGTCCTCGGCGAAGACGGTCTTCGGTGGCGCGGGCACGCCCGGATCGCCGGGTGCGGCCGCCGCCGCACCCGGCTGGGCCGTCAGGGCCGCCGCCGACAGGACCAGCGCGCCTAGAGCGGCGACCGCCCTGTGTGACGGACCTGGCGCGTGGCCACGCGCATGAGAACGCCTCATGTGCGAGTTCCTCCCATTGGTTGACGATGGCGAAAGGCGTGAACGCCCCCGAACCGCTCCGGCCTTTGTATAAGCAAAAAGAGCGACCTTTAGGCAAATTGCTGGATCGCTCCTAAGACAAAATGGCGTGCCGCTCTCAGACTGTCAATGACCTTTCCGATTTGCCTCGTTTGGCGGCATATATCGGCATATCCTGGATGATGCCGCACCGAGAGGAATAAGGAAGGCGAAAATTCTGCCGGGCTGTACCTGGTGCGGGCGTGCCGCCGTCGCACCCGAGGAGCGGGTTTTCGAGGCCAGGCTGGTGCTGGGCGAAGCCGAGGCACGCGGAAACGCCGGCCTTGTCACGTCGTTCAGCACCAGGCGGGCGTACGGCATTTCTCGGCTACATCACCCACCCGCACTACGGTTGGCCGGCCGAATGCGGGCAGTGTTCCAGCCTCGCGAAGGAGCCCGGAGCGGGCTTGCGCGGCCGACCGTCATCGCCGGGCCGGCCGAAACGGCTGTGCGGAAAATGCCGGCTGCGCGCCGAGGTATCCCGCCGGCGATCGCCGGTAAGGGCTTCATTCCTGAGCGGATGCGCCCGCGGTTTCAGGCGTCCGCCGCTCCGCTGTAGTCGGTGGCGGCGTAAACCTGCAGGAGCCGCTCGACTCCGTGGAGGAAGGTCTCGCAGATCAGCACCGGGTCGAACAGGCAGCCGGCGGCCATGGCGCCGTCGCGCATCATCACGAAGTGGCGGGCGGCGGGCTCGGCGCCGGTCTCCTGGACCTTGGCCAGTAGTTCCGTGATGGTTTCCAGGAACCATTGGCGGTGGGCGAGCACGGCCTTGTGCACCGGGGACTCGGGGTCGGGATACTCGGCGGCAGCGTTCAGGAAGGCGCATCCCCGGAAGCCGGGGGACTGGATGCCATCGCCGATGGATCTGCTGAGGGCCCGGATGGTGTCGGCGGCCGGTAGTCCGGCGGCGACGGCCTGGTCCGCCTGACCCCGCAAGGCCCGGTCGACCTCGTTCAGATAAGCGAGGACAAGGTCTTCCTTGCCCGGAAAGTGCCGGTAGAGGGTGGCCCGCGTCACCTGCGCCTCGGCGACTATGCGATCGATGCCGACGGCGTGGATGCCCTCCGCGTAGAAGAGCCGGGTGGCCGTGTCGAGCAGCCGGGACCGCGCTTCGGACGTCCGGCCTTCGGATTGGCTACGCATGAGGCCATCCTAGTAGGTAGAACGTTCGGTCTTGACAGCGCGCGCCGAAGGTTGCAGGCTGTGCGAGGTAGAACGTTCTGTCTTGCGAAAAGAGCTCTCCCTAGTGGCTCGTCTTCACGTACGCACCGCCCCGCTGTTCATCCGGGTACGGCCGCGGCCGGCCTTGCCGGCGGCGGCTCCCGCGTGCGCGGCACGGAGGACCTCGGACTTTCCGACCCTCGTGAAGCCGGCCTGAGTTTCCCTCGAGCCTCTGCCGCGACCACGGCCGTCAGCGCGCGCCGGGAGTGTCCTCCCGGAACGAGCGAGGCGGTCTACTCCTCACTCCAACTCCGACAAGGATCGTCATGAGTTCCATCGCTGCTTCACCCGGCATCTCCGGCACCGCGTCCGCGCTGCGGCGGCTGTACTTCGTCCGGTTCGCGTTCGCCATCGTCTGGGCCCTCGCGATGTTCACGACCGCCTCGAACCTGGGTCCGCTCGCGATCGCCCTGCTCGTGCTCTACCCGCTGTTCGACGTGGCCGCCGCCGTCATCGACGCTCGCGCGTCGCGCGCCACCGGAGCACCCGCCCTGCTGTACGTCAACATCGCGGTCAGCCTGATCACCGCCATCGGCGTGGCCGTCGCCTGCGCGTCCGGCGTCCCGGCTGTGCTGCGCGTGTGGGGCGCCTGGGCGATCGTGGCCGGACTGGTCCAGTTGATCGTGGGCGTCACCCGCCGCACGATGGGCGGCCAGTGGCCGATGATCATCAGCGGTGCCATCTCGGTACTCGCCGGCGCGTCGTTCATTCTCGGCGCCTCGGCGACCGACCCGACGCTGACCAACGCGGCCGGCTACGCCATCCCCGGCGGCGTCTTCTTCCTCATATCGGCCGTTCGCCTCGGCCGCGCCGCGAAGGGAAACTGACATGGACAGCACCACGTACGACGTCATCGTGATCGGGGCGGGTCCGGTCGGGGAGAACGTCGCCGACCGGGTGGTGCGGGGTGGGCTGACCGCCGTCGGTCGCCTCGTGGTGGCTGGCCTCTGCGCTGGGGACAGCTGGGCGATCCGGCCAGAGCCGGGGACGCCGTCGTGCACATCGCGTCGGCCGGTGCGCTGGAAGCGATAAGGCCGTGACGACCTGCGACACGTGACAACGCCGATCACGTGCGAGGGACGACACGGCTCGCGTCAGGCTCCGCGCGCTCGGCCGGCCAGTTGCGCAGGGCGACGTCGATCGTGTCGAGCATCCGGCTCCAGGACTCGGCCGCGGCGCGCGGATGATGGCGGAAGCCGCCTGCCGCTTCGAGACTCACGAACCCGTGGAAGACGCTGCCCAGCAGCCGGACCGCGTCGGTCTGGTCGGGCTCCGCCAGCGCGTAGCCGCGCAGAATCGCCCGCGTCATGTCGGAGTGCCGCCGGGCCGCGGCAGCCGCCTCGGTCTGCGGGTCGATATCCACCTGCATGGCCGCGTACCTGCCCGGATGCTCCCTGGCGTAGTCGCGGTAGGCGCCGGCGAAGGCGACCAGCGCGTCCTTGCCCGCCCGTCCGGCCAGCGCCGCCGCGGCCCGGTCGGCGAGCTCGGTCAGGGCCAGCGCGGCCACCCGGATCCGCAGCTCGTGGGCGTTCCTGATGTGCGAGTACAGACTGGCGTCCTTCACGCCGAACCTGCGCGCCAGCTCCGAGACCGTCAGCTTCTCCAGCCCCACCTCGTCGGCCAGTTCCGCTGCCGCCTCGGTCAGCCGCTCGAGCGTCACCCCGGCTCGCGCCATCCCGCCATCCTTCTTTTTCCTAGGAGTCCTAGGCAAAAGCTTAATTGATTGCCCCTCAAAGCGGCAGTGGGTAGCTTCAATCCTATGAAGCCAATCGCTGAGCGCGAGATCCGCGCCTCGTTCGTCAACTGCACCAAGGGCGAAGCCAAACGCCTCGCCGTACCGCGGGATCTGGGTGCGCGGCCCTGGGACGACCTGGACTTCCTGGGCTGGCAGGACCCCGCCTCACCGGGCCGCGCGTATCTGGTCGCAGAACAGGGCGACCGGCTGGTCGGGGTGGCGTTGCGGCGGGCCACTTCCAATGCCGGACACGTGCGGCGCAGCATGTGCTCGCTCTGCCTGACCACCCATACCGGCGACGGCGTGTCGCTGATGACCGCCCGCCGCGCCGTCGGCAGCGGCAACTCCGTGGGCGTCTACGTCTGCACCGACCTGGCCTGCTCCCTGTATTTGCGTGGCAAGAAGGACGTCGGGCCCGGCGGGCGGATGCCCGAGTCGCTCACGCTGGAAGAGAAGATCAGCAGGACCGCGGTCAACGTGAGCGAGTTCCTCCAGAAGGTGACTCAGTGACCGGAACTGCCGGTGTGCGCGGCGCGCCGGGGCCCGAATCCGTTCGATCGTGACGCGGTCGCGTCAGCTCTGGCGGAGGACGCAGAACTCGTTGCCCTCAGGGTCGGCGAGGACGATCCACGAGACGTCGCCCTGGCCGACGTCGGCGGGCCTCGCGCCGAGGGCCCGCAGCCGCGCCACCTCCGCGGCCTGGTCGTCGCCGGGGTAGGGCAGCAGGTCGAGGTGGACGCGGGTCCA
>NZ_JBFAOO010000246.1:0-9672 GCF_040675265.1 Microbispora sp. NPDC049633 | reverse complement strand
CACCGCCGGCGGCGACCCCCGCCGCGCGGCCGGCATCCGCGACGCGATCGTCGGCGCGCTGCGCGACGGCACCGTGGACGCCAGGCGGCACCGCACCAAGCCGGTCGGCGTCGCGCTGGTGGGCGGCGGCCCCGGCGACCCCGGCCTGATCACCGTGCGGGGACGCCAGCTCCTGGCCCAGGCCGACGTGGTCGTGGCCGACCGTCTCGCGCCGCGCGCGCTCCTGGACGAGCTGTCGCCCGACGTCGAGCTGATCGACGCGGCGAAGGTGCCGTACGGCCGGTCGCTGTCCCAGGAGAAGATCAACGAACTGCTCGTCGAGCACGCCCGCGCGGGCAAGTTCGTCGTACGGCTGAAGGGCGGCGACCCGTTCGTCTTCGGCCGCGGCGGCGAAGAGATGATCGCCTGTGCCCGGGCGGGCATCCCGGTGACCGTGGTGCCCGGGATCACCAGCGCGGTCGCGGTCCCCGGGTCCGCCGGGGTCCCGGTCACCCACCGCGGGGTCAGCCAGGAGTTCCACGTCATCTCCGTGCACGTCCCGCCCGGCGACCCCAGGTCGACCGTCGACTGGCCCGGATTGGCGCGATCGACCGGAACCCTGATACTCCTCATGGCGGTCGAACGGATCAAGGAAATCGCCGAAACGCTGGTTCGAGACGGACGTTCACCGGAAACTCCCGTGATGGTGGTACAGGACGGTACTCTTCCGACCCAGCGAGCCGTTGCCGCCACGTTGTCGACCGTGGCGGAACGGGTGACCGCGGCCGGAGTGCGGCCTCCGGCGATCGTGATCGTCGGCGAGGTCGTCAAGGTCGGCCAGGAGATCGAGATGGTGCGAGCGGAGCGGGTCCCGTGAGATCGGCAGCCAGGAACACGCCCGACCACGGGACCGGTGCGAGTTCCGGCGACGCCGTGACCGAGGAGCCGGGCATCGAGGAGCACCCGGAGTCGCCGGGGGAGCGGACCGTCGCGTTTCGCCCGATCCGCGACGACGAGCCCGATCCGGAGCCCGCTTCGCGTCCCTCGGACTCGCGCGGGCCGCTGCCCGCCTCGTCCGCGCCCGCTCCGCCCGAGCCGGTCGTGGAGACCGCGCAGGAGACCACCGCGGCCTCCTCCGAGGAGGACTCCCGCGCCCCCGAGGCGGACGTCGGCGTCGTACGGCCCGCCGAGACCGGCACAGCCTCGGACGATGCGGCTCCGGACCACATGGCCACGGACGACGCGGCTCCGGACGACGCGGCTCCTGACGACACTGTTGTGAACGACACGGCTGACGACGACCCCGGCGACGGCGCGCCCGAAGGATCCTCCGCGGCCGCGGAAGCCGACGGGCAGGAGGCCGGCGAGGAAGAGGCTGCCTGGCCGGAGGGCGGCGACGGCGAGCAGGACGCCGAGGACGCCACCGATGCGGAGACCCCGGAGGAGACGGGCGCGGAGACCGCGGAGGAGGACGCGTCCGACGACGACCGGGTCCGCTCGTTCCCGATGCCGGAGCCGGTCTCCGCGGCGCTGACCGAGGCGCTCAACCAGCTCCGTACGGCGGTGAAGGGCCTGCACTTCGGTCTCGACGTGCCGGGCTCCGAGGAGGCGCGCAAGGCGCAGGCGGCGGTCCTGGCGCAGCTCGACGACTACGTCATCCCGCGCATCCACATGAGCACCGCGCCCGCGCTCATCGTCGTGGCCGGTTCGACCGGGGCGGGCAAGTCCACCATCGTCAACTCGCTGGCCGGGCGGAAGGTCTCGGCCACGGGTGTGCGCCGGCCGACGACGGCGACGCCGGTGCTCGCCTGTCACCCCGATGACCATGAGTGGTACGCGCGGGGCGACCTCCTCGGCGACCTGCACAGGCTCGGCGAACCCACGCGCGACGCCCCGGCCGGCAGCGTGGTGCTGACGTCGAGCCCGTCCCTGCCCCGGGGACTCGCGCTGCTCGACACACCCGACATCGACTCGGTAGTGGAGGAGCACCACGAGATCGCGCATCGCATGCTGGACGCCGCGGACCTGTGGGTGTTCGTCACCACGGCGTCCCGGTACGCCGACGCGCCGTCCTGGGGGCTGCTGCGCCGGGCCAAGGAACGCGGGGCGCGCCTGGTCATCGTGCTGTCCCGCGTGCCGCCGAAATCCCGCGACGTCGTCGTCAAGCACTTCGGCCGCATGCTGAAGGAGTACGGCCTGGGCGAGGTCGAGTGCTTCGTCATCAACGAGACGGCCGTACGGGAGGGGCGGCTGCCCGAGATCGAGATCGCCGACCTGCGCATGTGGCTCTCCGCGCTGTCCGTCGACGACGAGCGGCGGGAGGCGGCGGTCAAGACCACGCTGAACGGCGTGCTGAACAGCTTCCGCACCCGGCTGCCCGCCCTCGCCCGACACCTGGAGACCCAGGTCGCCCTGCGCGCCGATCTGCGCTCCGACGTCGACGCGGCGTACATGGGGGCTCTGGCGGGGATCGACGAGGCCACCAGGGACGGCTCGCTGTTGCGCGGGGAGGTGCTCGCGCGGTGGCAGGACTTCGCCGGCTCCGGCGACCTCATGCGCACTCTGCAGTTGCGGCGCGGGGGCAAGGGCCACCAGCAGGGCCCGGAGCGCGTGCGCGGACTGAGGACCGCCCTGCGGACCGGCCTCGAAGCGCTGGTCAACTCGGCCGTCCAGCAGGCCGCCGAGGAGGTCGTGGCGCGGTGGCGGCAGCGGGCGGGCGCGGGCGACCGGCTTGCCGCGACCCCGGGGCTCGGCCGCCCGTCGGAGGAGATCGGACGCAGGACCACCAGGACCGTCACCGCCTGGCAGGACCACGTCACCGAACTGATCCGCACCGAGGGCGTGACCAAGCGGTCGGTGGCCAAGCTGATCTCGTTCGACGTGGAGTCGCTCTCACTGATCTTCATGATCGGCCTGCTCGGCTACGGCGCCACGGACGCCCCGGCGGGCGCGGGCGCCGGCGCGCTGCCCCAGCGGCTGCTGCGCGGCCTGCTCGGCGCGGAGTCGCTGCGTAACATCAGCGCCAAGGCCCGCAGCGACCTGCGTGCCCGCGTCGGCCTGCTCTTCGACGAGGAGACCCTCCGGTACGTCGACGCGCTCGACAGCGCCGGCATCCCGGACGAGGCCGCGGCGACGCGGCTGTACCAGGCAACGTACAACCTCGAGGTCGCACGATGACGGAGCCGATCCGGCAGCTCACACCCGAGTACGCCTCCGGCACCACGGTGAGGAATCCATGACGGCTCTCAGCACCGCCGAAACGCAGCACGGGCTCGGCTCCAGGCTCGCCGCCCTGGCCAAGATCGTCGAGCTGGGGCAGGGACGGCTCGACCCGGCGCTGGTCACGGAGGCGGCCCAGCTCCTGCTGCGCGCGGGCGACCGGCTCAAGCTGTCGTCCGACCACACGGTCGTGGCGCTCGCGGGCGGCACGGGCAGCGGGAAGTCCTCCCTGTTCAACGCCGTCTCCGGGCTGGAGCTCTCGCCCATCGGCGTACGCCGGCCGACCACCGCGCGCACCCACGCCTGCGTGTGGGGCATCGACGGCGCGGGCCCGCTGCTCGACTGGCTGCAGATCCAGTGGCGGCACCGGTTCGCCCGCGCCAGCGCCCTCGACAAGGGCGAGAGCCAGCTGCACGGGCTGATCCTGCTCGACCTGCCCGACCACGACTCGATCCGCGCGCTCACCGACCACGAGGCCCACCGGCTGATCCAGGTGGCCGACCTCATCGTCTGGGTGCTCGACCCGCAGAAGTACGCCGACGCCTCGGTGCACCGGCGCTACGTGACCGAGCTGACCGGGCACGACGCGGTGACGGTATTCGTGCTGAACCAGTCCGACCGGCTCACCCCCGAGGAGCAGGCGGAGTGCGTGACCGACCTGGAGGACCTTCTCCGGCGTGAGGGCGTGGCCCATCCCCGCGTGGTCGCGACGTCCGCCACCACCGGCAAGGGCGTGGACAGCCTGAAGGCCGTCCTGGCCGAGTCCGTGGCCGCCCGGCGGGCGGCCTACCAGCGCCTCGAAGCCGATCTCGACCGGCTCGTGCAGCGGCTGGTGAAGGACATGCCGGAACTGCTGCGGGTGGAGCCCACGGTGGACGGAGCGCGGCGTGCCGGGCTGGTCGACGCGCTGTGCGACGCGATCGGTGTCTCCGCCCTGGGCGAGGCTCTCGAGAACGTGCACGCCGTCCGCTCGGGCGACTGGGTCGGCTGGCCGTACGCGCGCTGGACGGCCCGGCTGCGCCCCGACCCGCTCAAGAGCCTGCGTCTCGGGGCGGTGAAGGACGACATCCGCGGCCTGGTCGCGAGTGCGGTCACCGCCCAGCCCGCCGAGGTGGACAACGCGGTGCTGGCGCTCGCCGACGGGCTGACGGCCGGCATGCCCGAGGTGTGGCGCGACGGCGTCCGCGAGGCCGCCCGCTCGCGCGTGGACGAGCTTCCCGAGGCGCTGTCGAACGATCTGGCGGAGGAGGCTCCGCCGCTCGACCGGGTGCCCGCCTGGTGGTGGCTGCTGAAGATCTGGCAGTACCTCCTGGTGGTCATGTTCGTCGCGAGCCTCGCCTGGGCGGGTGCGATCCTCGCGTACGGCGTGTTCAAGGCGGGCCGCCCGCCTGCCGAGGTCCTCGGCGACGTGGGCGTGCTGCCCTGGGTGGGGCTGATGATGATCAGCGTCCTCGGGCTCGGGCTGTTCTCGGCCATGGCGAGCAGGAACTTCGTGGTGCTCGCGGCGGGCAAGGAACGCGACCGGCTGGAGCGCGACATGAGACGCCGGGTGGGCGTCCTGGCACAGGACATGGTCGTCCAGCCGGTCGAGCGCGAGCTGGACCGGTACAACGAGTTCTTCGGCGCGATGGCGGCCACCCGGCGCTGACGCGCGACGTGGCCGCGGAGGCGGCCGTCAGCGGGGCTGTCCGTCCATAGGCTGCCGTTCACGGGCTGCCGGTTCACGGGCTGCCGGTTCACGGGCTGTCCACAGGCGCCGCGTCATCCACAGAACCCGGTTCTGGCCGGTGGCGCGGTGATGTCCCAGGCCAGTGTGGTCACCCGAGCCCGGCGAGTGACCGGGCCGGGGAGGCACATCGATGAACGACATCTTCGTCACGCTGAGCGGGAACGTCACCGACGACCCCCGGCAGTACCAGTTCCGCGACGGCTCTCGCGTGACCTCGATGCGGATGGCCGTCAACAGGCGCGTCCTCGACCAGCAGACCAACACCTGGCAGACCAGGGACACCACCTACTACACCGTGCGCTGTTACCGGGGACTGGCGGACAACGTCCAGCAGTCGGTCCGCAAGGGCCACCCGGTCGTGGTGTACGGCAAGCTGCGCATCAAGCAGTTCGAGCGCGACGGCGAGCAGCGGTTCTGGGCGGAGATCGAGGCCAGCTCCGTGGGTCACGACCTGAAGTGGGGCATCGCCACCTTCGAGAAGCCGATCCGGGCCTACTCGGCGGGCGCGCCGAGCGACGGCGAGCGCCAGGCGATGGAGGACGCGACGCGGGAGTGGGAGCTCACCGGCACGGCCGCCCTCGGCGGGGGAGTCGCCGCCGACGGAGGCGGTGACGAGGCCTTCGACGCCCTCGTCGGCGGGCGGGGCACGGACGACGAGGCCCTGCGGGCCGCCGGGGCGGGGGAGACCGCCGGCGCCCGCGACGCCTGGCGGGCCGCCGACACGGGACGGACCGCCGGGCCGACGGAGATCGACGCGGGAGACGCACCGGAGACTACGTCCGCCGTGACCGGCCCGGGCGGCGCGTCTGACGCGGGCGACGCGTCTGATCCGGAGACCGCGGAGAGCGACCATCGGAGCGGCGAGGACGCCTGGCTCCCACCCGCTCTGGCCGCCTGATCACGCCGTCGCCCCGCGCCGGAGAACCCGCTGTGCCGGGCGCCGGACGCGGGTCGCGGTGTGCGGCGAGAGCACCTGCGTCCGCCGGCCACTCAGCGGCCGAACTCCTCCATCATGCGGCGGACCGGCACGCCCCCGCACAGCGGGGCGGAGCGGCGTACGCAGGTGATACCGGTGGCAGCGCGGTGGAGGGGCCAGGCCGGCCGGCGAGGGCGCGGTAGGCGCTGCCCGGGGTGTACGCGCGGTCGTGGGGCGCCATGTGGGTCGGTGTGTGGGTCGGCGCGCGGGGCGCCACGCGGTGCGGCACGTGAGGCGCCAGTAGGAGGGCGGGTGGGAGGGAGGGCATGTGGAGCGTGGTTGGGAGGGCGGGTGGGGCGCCACGTGAGGCGCCAGTAGGAGGGCGCGTGGGAGGGAGGGCATGTGGAGCGTGGTTGGGAGGGCGCGTGGGACGCCGTGGCTCGGCTCCGCAGGGCCCGATCAGGTCCAGATGACGCCTCGCAGCATGGCTGCTCCTTCCGGCGGTGGCCCGCTTCCGCTCGCTATCCCCCGCACCCGACATGTCCGTCCGCATGTCCATCCGCTCAGGGCCGCGGGAGTCCGCGGCCAAACCGCCGCAGATGCGTCCTTAGCCCATCAGAAGCAGATGGCCACCGTGCCAAGGTAGCGGTTCCCGTCGCGCTTCGCACACTCCGCAATTATTGTGTTACTCATCGTGAGATGGAGCCTCGGCTACTGGTTCGGCTACTGGGGGGCGGGATGACGGTGACCGGTCAGACCTCGGCCAGGCCGCGAAGCGCGATCTGCTCGCGAAGTCGCTGGCCGCTGCTGGCCCAGCCGCCCGCCCTCGTGTCCTACGTGTGCGCGATCGTGGCGTTCGACGCGGTCCTGATCGCCGTGCTGGCGAGGTCCACCGCGTTCCACGCTCCCCACCTGGTCATGTTCGCGGCGCTCACCGCGTGCGGGGCGGTGTGCATCGAGGCGACCCGTCGTCTCGGCATGCCGGCCGGTGTGTCCCGCGACCTGCTGTCCGCCTGGTGGCTGCCGGTGGCGTTCCTGCTTCCGCCGGTCTACGCCCTGCTCGCGCCCATACCGATGCAGATCCTGCTGCAACTCAGGGTCCGGGCGACCGTGCTGTACCGCCGCGTGTTCAGCGCGGCGGCGATCGGGCTCGCGGCGGCCTCCGCCTCGGCCGTCTTCCACCGCACGGTCCCCATTCCCGCGCACCTGTCGTCGGGGGAAGGCGGGCCGATCGCGGTCGCGGCGGCCTGCGCTGTGCTGTTCACGGTGCTCAACACCGCGCTGATCGCGGTCGCGGCGCACGCGTCGGACCCCGAAGGCCGCTGGGGCGAGGTCCTGTGGGACCGCGAACGCGTCCTCCTCGACGCGGTCGAGCTCTGCCTCGGCGTGCTCGTCGCGGCCGTCTGCGGGCTCAACCTGGCACTGCTGCTGCTCGTGCTGCCGCCCGTCGTGCTGCTCCAGCGGAGTCTGCTGCACGCCCAGTTGCAGGCCGCGGCTCGTACGGACCCGAAGACGGGCCTGCTGAACGCGGCCGCCTGGCAGCGGGAGGCGGACACGGAGATCGTCAGGGCGCAGCGGACCGGGGACACCCTCGCGCTGGTCCTGGTGGACATCGACCACTTCAAGAAGGTCAACGACACCTACGGCCACCTGGTCGGGGACCAGGTCCTCGCCCAGGTGGCGGCCACTCTCCGCACCCAGCTGCGCGAGTACGACGTGGTCGGGCGGTTCGGCGGTGAGGAGTTCGTCGTGCTGCTCCCCGGCGCCGACGTGCACGAGGCGCGGCGGGTGGCCGAGCGGCTGCGCGCCCGGGTGGGCCGGATGGTGGTCCCGTCCGAGCAGGCGACGGTCACGGTCACGGTGTCCGCCGGGGTGGCCATCATGAACGTGCACGGTGAGGATCTCATCGAGTTGCTGGCCGCCGCCGACCTCGCCCTCTACCGCGCCAAGGAGCTCGGCAGGGACAGGGTCTGTCTCCCCGCCGCCCCCGTGGCCCCGCCTCCCCGCAGCGCGGACGGCGCTGCCGGTGCTATCCCCTAGGCTTGAAGGTATGCCGGAGTACATCTACACGTTGCAGCGCGTGCGCAAGGCGCACGGTGACAAGGTGGTCCTCGACGACGTCACGCTGTCGTTCCTGCCGGGGGCCAAGATCGGCGTCCTGGGCCCGAACGGCACGGGCAAGTCCACGCTGCTCAAGATGATGGCGGGGCTGGAGCAGCCGTCCAACGGCGAGGCCCGGCTGATGCCCGGCTTCACGGTCGGCATCCTGCTGCAGGAGCCCTCGCTCAACGAGTCGAAGACCGTGCTCGGGAACGTCGAGGAGGGCGTCGCCGAGACCAAGGCGATGCTCGACCGGTTCAACGAGATCGCCGAGCAGATGGCCACCGACTACAGCGACGAGCTGCTGGAGGAGATGGGCCGCCTGCAGGACGCGCTCGACCACCGCAACGCGTGGGACCTCGACAGCCAGCTCGAACAGGCCATGGACGCGCTGCGCTGCCCGCCGCCCGACGCCGAGGTGACCACGCTCAGCGGTGGCGAGCGGCGCCGGGTCGCGCTGTGCAAGCTGCTGCTGGAGCAGCCCGACCTGCTGCTGCTCGACGAGCCCACCAACCACCTCGACGCCGAGAGCGTCCAGTGGCTGGAGCAGCACCTGGAGAAGTACCCCGGCACCGTCCTGGCCGTCACCCACGACCGTTACTTCCTGGACAACGTGGCGAACTGGATCCTGGAGCTCGACCGCGGCCGCTGCTACCCCTACGAGGGCAACTACTCCACCTACCTCGAGGCCAAGGCCGCGCGTCTGAAGGTCGAGGGCCAGAAGGACATCAAGCGCAAGAAGCGCCTGGAGGAGGAGCTGCAGTGGGTGCGCTCCAACGCGCGCGCCCGCCAGACCAAGAGCCGCGCCCGTCTCCAGCGCTACGAGGAGATGGCGGCCGAAGCGGACAAGTACCGCAAGCTCGACTTCGAGGAGATCCAGATCCCGCCGGGCCCGCGCCTGGGCACGACGGTCATCCGGGCCGAGAAGCTGAGCAAGGGCTTCGGCGACCGGCTCCTCATGGACGAGTTGTCCTTCGACCTGCCGCGCAACGGCATCGTCGGCATCATCGGCCCGAACGGCGTCGGCAAGACCACGCTGTTCCGGATGATCACCGGGGGTGAGACTCCGGACACCGGGTCCATCACGGTCGGCGAGACCGTCAAGATCTCCTACGTCGACCAGGGCAGGGCCGGCATCGACCCGAACAAGAACGTCTGGCAGGTCGTCTCCGACGGGCTCGACCACATCAAGGTCGGCAACGTCGAGATGCCCTCGCGGGCGTACGTCGCGGCGTTCGGTTTCAAGGGCCCGGACCAGCAGAAGCTCGCGGGCGTCCTGTCCGGCGGCGAGCGCAACCGGCTCAACCTCGCGCTCACCCTCAAGCAGGGTGGCAACGTGCTGCTCCTGGACGAGCCCACCAACGACCTCGACACCGAGACGCTGTCCAGCCTGGAGAACGCGCTGCTCGACTTCCCGGGCTGCGCCGTGATCACCTCGCACGACCGGTGGTTCCTCGACCGCATCGCCACCCACATCCTGGCGTGGGAAGAGGGCTCGAACTGGTTCTGGTTCGAGGGCAACTTCGCCGACTACGAGAAGAACAAGGTCGAGCGGCTGGGTGCGGACGCCGCCCGCCCGCACCGCGTCACCTACCGCAAGCTCACCCGCGACTGAGCGGACTCACGGCCCGGGGCCCCCCCGGCCGGGGGGGGGCCGCGGGCCCGGGTGGTTTTAGCGGGGGGCGGGCGGGGGGATCACCCCGGTGAGATGTCCCGCGACGGTTTAGAG